>JADGCR010000087.1 GCA_015228895.1 Magnetococcales bacterium | reverse complement strand
GTTTCTGCAAGGGGTGGCCAATCAACTGGAGAAGACCATCACCGACAGCCGGGAGATGCAGCATTCCACCGCGCTGATTCTGGAACCGATTCTGGAGGGATTGCGCCAGGAGGGTGAACGGTTGCTGGAAAACGGGGATACTGCCATGCGGCAGACCTTGAACGCGGTGAATCAGTTTCAGCAGCAGATGGAACAGACCTTCCAGTCATCCATGGAGAGCCTTGGTGCCCGTCTGACCGCCAACCAGCGGGAGTTTGGAGAGCAACTCGTTGCCTCCCTGGGCAGTCTCACCCTGCCGGTGGCACCTGCACCCGTTTCCGCGCCCATTGAACCGGTGTTGCAGGAGGTGTCGCAACGCATGGAACGGGCGGCCAAGGCCATGGAGAATCTTGCTCTGGCTCCGCCGCAACCCTTGCCGCCTGTCACAGTCGAGGCCAAGCCCTCTGCCTTGCCACCTGTTTCAGTCGAGGCCAAGCCATCTGCCTTACCACCTGTCACAGTCGAGGCTAAGCCCTGTGCCCCGCCCTCCTCACCCGACCCCCGCGAGGTCGAGTTGCAGGAGATGTTGCGCGCGCTCAAGGAGCAGTTTCCCCGCTTGATGAATCTGGACACCACACAGATCGTCAAGGA
The DNA here is from genome assembly GCA_015228895.1 of Magnetococcales bacterium. The sequence continues at coordinate 8,061 of JADGCR010000087.1, read as the reverse complement.
GGCGATCGATCGGTTGAACGCCCTGCTGGGTCATGCCAACCTCCCCAAAGAGATTGAAGCCTATCCGGCCTTGCTGGCATTGCGGCAGGAAGTTGCCCGGATTCTGCAATCCGGGGCGACCGGTCTGGTGGATCCGGCCAGTGGCGGATTGCCAGGTCGCATTGCGGCATTGATTCAATCCTGGGAGGGAGTGCTCGCTGCCCCACCTGTTGAACAGGGAGAGGAAAAAACGGCTGTTTTGCCACAAAAACCCGCCGGGACTCTGGCACAGGAAGCTGTCGTGACCAGGCAGCCGGTCGTGGCACAAAGCCAACCGCCAAAACCCGTTGGAACCAGGCCTGCGCCCCGTCCGGCGACTCCTTTTGTGGCGGCGATGCCGACAGAAGCGGTGCAAAAGAGCCATCCAGTGCCGATACAGCCTGCGGTGTCGCAAAACCAACCGCAAAAACCTACCGGGACAACGCCCATCTCCCGGCCAGAGGTCTCTTCTGTTGCGATGCTGCATTCTGCGGCGCAATCGAGAAAAAGCCACCCCGTGGCAAAGCAGACGGCGGAATTGTCGGCAGGGCATCCGCAAACGGTCCATGTGTCAACGCCTCTGCCCCGTCCGGTGGCTCCATTTGTTTCGGCGTTGCCGACGATGCAGGAGCTTCAAAAAACGGTTGTCAATGTTCAGGATTTTCTGCCCGTGGTGGATCGTTATTTGCGCAAGCGTCAACGTCCACCCTTTTATCTGGTGAAGGCTGTCTGGTCATCTTTGGCGTCATCCAACTTCAAGGGGCCTGCTGAAAGCAAAGGATGAAAAGTTCGTGGTTTGGCATACCGGTCATATTCATTGACCTTCTGGCGGGCTTGATCTTTCTGTTTCTGATCCTGTTGACCGCCGCCCAGTTCAATTTCCGTCTGGCCGGTCGGTTGCAGACGGGAGAAGGAGTGGGCGCGCCTGTTGTTGCCCAGTCTGCGGAAACCCGCAAGCTGCGGGCGAGCAACGCGGAGCTTACCGCGCAACTTTTACTGAAAGATAGCCAAATCAAAGGATTGCAACAAAAAGAGGCGATCACCCCCCCAGGTACGGAGCCGAACAAAGAGCAGTTGCCGGGTGATGTGCAGGAACAATCAAAACGGATCGAGGCATTGACAGAGGATCGCGCGGTCTTGATGAGCCAGCTCAACCGGCGCAACCGGGAGATGAACCGTTTGTTGCAGGGAGCCTTGACCTTGCGCGGCGCGCAGGCGGAATCGGAGCAGAACCGGGCGTTGTTGCAGGAAAAGGCGGCGTTGGCGCAACGACTGCTGGAGCAGGATGACGCGCTGTTGCGTATCAAGCAGGAGAATGAACGTCTGGTTGCTGCCCAGGAGGAGAAAAATCGTCTGACAAGTCGTGTGGCCGAGCAGGAGCGGGAGGTTACGGCCTTGCAGCAGGATCGGGCGATCCTGGCGGAACGGGATGCGGAGCAGAAGAAATTGCTGAAGGCCATGGAGCGACTGGATCAGGAGATTGTGCGGTTGCAGAAGGATCATGGGGGCATGGCAGGTGCGGAGAAGGAGTTGTTGCGTCTGCAAGGGGAGAAAAAGGAGTTGGTGACCAGGCTCTCCCGGCAGGAGCAGCAATCTTTGGCCATGCGTCAGGAGATGGCGCGCACGGTGCAGTCCGGAGGAGTTGGCAAGGCTGGTGCCATGGCCGGACTGGCGGAGTTGCAAGGAGAATTGGCCAATCAGACGGCCCGCAGTAGTGCGCAGGAGAAGCGGATTCAGGCCATGGAGCAGGAAAAAGCGGCCCTGGAGGAGGGAATCCGGCAGCGCGACATGGAATTGACCAAACTGCGGGCCAATGGTCCGGAGGTGGTTGAGGCGATTCAGGGGATCGATCCGGAGGAGATGAAGCGGCAGTTGGCTGCCCGTCAGGCCGAGATACGGGGTTTGCAGGAAGAGAACGAACGACTGAACAAAAAGCATCAGGATCTGGCGGGTTTGGAGCAGGAGAAAAAGCGGTTGCAGACCACGATTGAGGGTCGTGACGCTCAGATTGCCCAATTGCGCGGGGAGATTGCCCGTCTGGCCGCCGGTTCCGAGGAGTTGTCCCGTTCCACGGCCGGGATGCAGAAGGCCAAGAGCGAATTGGAGGTTCGCATTCGTGAGCAGGACGAACGGATCGCGGAGTTGAAGAAGGAGGGTCAGGTTCTGGCGGCCAAGGCCGGTCTGGAGGATCTTCTGAAAGGGTTGCATCAGGAGAAAGAGGAGTTGATGGAGTGGTTGCGCCGTGACGAGGAGGAGATCGGGCGGTTGCGGCAGGATAATGGTCGTCTGGCCGTGCTGGCCGGACGCGCGGCACCGGGTGGAGGAACCGGGAGTTCCGGCGAGGTGGATGCTCCGAGGGAGTTGTTCCGTGAGTTGAGCCAGTTGAAGGAGCAGTTGCGCAAGCAGGGGATGGAAATGTCGGCCTTGCTGGACAACAAGGAGTCGTTGCAAAAGGCCATGCAACAGATGAGTCAGGATGTGCTGTCCATGCGCAACTCCCCGGAGCAGGCCGGTGCGCCCATGGCCGCGTTGCAGAGCGAGCGGGATGGGTTGCAGGCCAAGGTCCGTGAGCGTGACGAGACGATCAAGCAGTTGCAAAAGGAAAACAGTGCCCTGGCCGTCTCCAAGAGCGTCAGCGAGAGTGTGCGGACATTGCAGGCCGAGCAGGGAGAACTCAAGGAGCTTCTGGCGCGTCGCACCAATGAACTTGAGATATTGAAGCGTGAGAACACGAAGTTGCACGCGACCCTGGCGGCCCAACTGCCGGTCAAGCGCACGGGCGATACAGGTGCCTTAGGAGCCGGTGGTACAGCCCCCTCCTCCTCTTCAACCGGGCGTCAGCCCCAAACATTGGATGAGTTGATGGCGCAGTTGGATCCGGAGGGGACATCTTCCTCTGGAGCCAGGCCTTCGTCGGCATCTCCGGCCCCTTTGCCGTCGGCTGTGGTGTCAACCGGTCAACGGTCTGCTGATCTTCCGGAACGCACCCCGAACAATCAGAGGGCACCTCTTGCGCAACAGCAACCGCCCGTGGCAGCCAACGTGCCAGGACAAAAGAGCGGCGCATCCTCTGCGACAACGGATCCGGGCCGCACTGTCACACTGCCTCCTGTTCCAGAAACAGTGGCTGAAAGTCCGGAAAGAGCCATAGCACAACCGTCCGTGGCTGCCAATGAGCCGGGACAACGCGGCAACGCACCCGCCGGGCAAGCCACCACACCGCAACAAAAAACGGCTGCCACAGAACCGGGCAGTCAGAGGGCACCCCTTGCGCAACCGTCCGTGGCTGCCAATGAGCCGGGACAACGCGGCAACGCACCCGCCGGGACTCCTGCCGGGCAAGCCACCACACCACAACAAAAAACGGCTGCCAATGAGCCAAGTCAAGAGAGCGGCGCACCCTCTGCGACTCCCGCCGGGCAATTGCCGACACCGCAACAGCAGGTGGCCAAGGTCGGCGAACCGGAACAACTGGCCTCCACTTCCAAGGAACAATTGGACGATATTCCTTTGCCGGACAAACCGGTCGCCCAGGAACCTCCGCTTTCGCCAGCCCAGGCCAAGGCCAGAGCCGGTCTGATCGCCGATATCCGCGCGGAACTGGCGACTCGTGGCATCCAGACCGAAGTGGACGAAGCCAATGGACGCATCTTTCTTCCCCAGGGACTCAATTTCGCCTATGGCTCTTCCAAGCTCTCCCAAAAGGGAAGCGAAGAGTTGAACCATCTGGCCAAAACCTTGCAGAAAGTCCTGCCGTGTTACGCCAAGACCAAAGAAGGTCAAAAAGCATCCTGTGGCCAGGGAAAAAACAACGGACAACTGGACGCGGTGCTCATCGATGGTTTCGCCCATCCCGCCGACATGGGCAGTACCCGTTTCCGGTACAACTGGTTGCTGGCCACCTCACGCGCTTTGCAAACCTTTGTCACCATGACCCACAACGAACCCCAATTGAACACCCTCAAGAATGAACGGGATCAATCGCTCTTTCGTCTCACCGGTCACGCCTCCCAGGCGGCCCGCAAACATCCCCAATACCCCCGCCGGGTGGAACTGCGTTTCCGCATGGCAAACCCATAGGATGTCATGAAAAACTGGTCCCCGGATGGTTTGTTGCAAGAGTTTGGCAAGCGGGTGGATGAATGGGTCCACCTGACCATGGACCGCACCGTGCGTCTGGCAGTGACCGGTCTGAATCAAAGCGGCAAGACCGTTTTCACCACTGCTTTGGTCCATCACCTTTTGCACGCCTTGCACGGCTCCAATCTGCCCCTTTTTCAGGTCACGGCGGAAAATCGGTTGCAAGGAACCAGAATCATGTTGCAACCGGACATGGATGTTCCGACATTTCAATACGACCAATACATTCGCGCCCTGCTGGGCAACAAGCCGCTTTGGCCCACGCCCACCGACGCCTTGAGCGAAATCCGACTGGCAATCCGCTTCCGGCCATCCGGTCTGCTGAGCAAACGGATCTCGCCAAGCAGCACCTTGTATCTGGATGTCATCGACTATCCCGGCGAATGGCTTCTGGATCTCCCTTTGCTGCCCCTCTCCTTTGATGAGTGGTCGGCGCAGACCTTTCTGTTGTGTACGGATGAACCGAGGAAGAGCCTCTCGCAACCCTGGCGGGAGTATCTGGCCACCATTCAGCTCTCTCACCCGGCCCAGGATGACATTCTCCGGCAGGCCAGCGAGACGTACACACAGTTTCTCATGGCCTGCAAACAAAAGGAGGCCGGATTGAGTTTCCTGCAACCCGGACGATTCACCATTCCTGGCGATCTGAAGGGTGCTCCTTTGTTGACCTTTTCTCCCCTGCCCCCTCCGGGAGCCGATGGAGTTGTGGTCGGCTCACTGCGGGAGGAGATGGGCAAGCGATTCGATTCTTACAAAAAACATGTGGTCGAGACCTTTTTCAATCGTCATTTTGCCAAGTTCGACCGGCAGATCGTGCTGCTGGACATTCTGAACGCCTTGAACCGTGGACCGGGTGCGTTCGCCGACATGCAAAATGCCCTGGAGTCCATTCTGGAGAGTTTCCGGTATGGTCCATCCAACCTGATTACCCGGTTGTTTCATCCCCGCATTGACAAGCTATTGTTTGTGGCCACCAAGGCCGATTTTGTGGCGGCCAATCAGCATCACAACATGGAGCGTCTGTTGAGAAGACTGGTGGCCAGGCCGGCCAATGATGCATCCTTTCTGGGGGTGGAGATCAAGACCCAGGCACTTTCTTCGTTCCGTTGCACCCGTACCGTGGTTCGGGAGCACGATGGTCGTCGTCTTTCATTTGTGCAAGGAACGCCCAAGGGGCGCAATCAGGAGGCATTGCTCTTTCCGGGTGAAATCCCGGAAAATGTCCCGGATGCCGGTGAATGGGATGCCAACCGGTTCAATTTCATGGAGTTCGAACCCCGTCGTCCCCAGGATGCCGAAGGTTCCACGCCGCCGCACATTCGTTTGGATCAGGCTTTGGAGTTTCTGTTGGGAGACAAGCTTCGATGAATGCGACCCGCACCTGGATTGCCCCTCTGGAATTGCCTGCGGAGCCGTCGCCGGTTGCAAGTCGTGCTGTTGCAGAGCCGGTTCCGGTTTTCATTGGTGCGGTGCCGCCGCCAATCCGGGCCGGGAACGGCAACGAATCTTCTTGCGCCCAGGAGAATGATAATGAATCCATGGTCTGTGATGATGGCGCAGGAGGGTTGCGGGTTTCGTTGTGGCGATGGTTTTTCTGGCCTGCGTTTCTTTTGGTGACTGGCGTTGCCATTGAGCAGGCTTTGCGGTTCATTGTGGGGCAATATCGCATTCATCCGTTCATGGGTGTTTTTTTTGCCTCTTTGGTGATTGTGCTGTGTGGTGTGCTGGTGGCGGTCGGGGTACGGGAATTGTTGGCCTTGCGTGCCATGAACCGGCAGAATTCCTTGCGTTTGGCTGCCAGTCGTCTGTTTGAGGAGTCATCGTTCGGCAATGCCGGGGTGGTGATCGCCCAGTTGACGGAGTTTTATCAGGAAAATCCGGCGATGCGTCACTCTTTGGAGCGGTTTCGTTCCATGTGTCAGCCTCATTTTGGGGATCGTGAGTTGTTGACCTTGTTTTCCGCGCATGCCATGCGTCCTTTGGATGAGGCGGCTTTGCGTGTCATCGGTCGGCAAGGTGCGGCGGCTGCGTTGTTTGCGGTCATTTCTCCTTTGGCCATTCTGGATGTGGTATTGTTTTTCTGGCGGAACATTCGCATGACGCGGGAGATTTCCCGGATTTATGGTGTGTCTCCCGGATTGTTTGGTTCCTGGATGTTGATGCGTCGTGTTGCGGAGGGCATGGTGGCTGCGGGAGTCGGGGAGCTTGCCACCCAGTCTGCTGCCGACATTTTTGGGGATGCCCTTGCCGGAGCTGCGTTGGCCGGGATTGGTCAAGGGGCATCCAATGCGCTTTTTACTGCTCGAACTGGTTTGCAAACCATGATACACTGTCGTCCAATACCGTTTCCAGAAGCCCAACAACCGGGTTTGGGAGAGATACGTCAGGAGTTGAAGGCGGCTCTCACCTCGGCCCCTCGCCGTCGCTGACCATGGAGAGTGCATCATGTACCAGTTGATCCCGCTCGGAATTGCTTCCATTGCCGGATATTTTTTGGGCAAAAAATTGTTTGTCGAGCCGAAAGGGCAGGCTTCATCTTCTCAGGAGGTTCCTTCGCAGTCGTTGTTTGGGGGGAATGCGCCGTCGATTCAGGTTCTTGAGGAGCGGATACAATCCGAGGAGGCTGTGATTCTGGCGACCGAAGAGATTCCTTTGGACAATCGTTTTGGCAACAAGTTGTTGTCCAGTGAGCATGAATTCGCGCGCACTGCCACGGTTTCCATGAAGTTGGAGCGTGGATCAAAGTTGGTTTCGGATTTCAAGACGAGTTTATGGAATCTTCTGGAGAGTCGGACCTTGATGGAGATTGGCAAGAATCTGGGAATTTCTGCCGGTTCGGAGATCACGCGGCGCATTCGGTTGAAATTTGCCGTGGATCCTGGTCGTTTTGTCATTTATCGGGTGATCTGGAAGCAGACGGAGCGGCGTGGAGTCATGGATGTTGGTGTGGGAGGTAAAATTGTTGAGGTGCCTTATCTGGTCACTTACGGTTTGACTCATGTAGTGGAAAGCATTCAGAACAAGGCGGATCCCGGAAAAAACGCGCCGGGTACGTCTGCCGGGCATGAGGCAGAGTGGGAGTGAACATTCCCCCGTGTCGAGAATTGTTGAACAGTTGAAAAAAAAGAGGGGGTTTGGGGGATTCATCGCCCAAGGTAAGGAGTGATACCATGAGCTATGCCGAATTAATCAAAAAAATGGAAACCCTACCATGGGAAAAACAGTCTGAGGTTTTCGATTTCGTAGAATTTTTGGTCACCCAATGGGGAAAAAGTCGCGAACTTCCATCACCACCTCATGTCGTCTGGAATGATGCTGAATTTTCTGCTTTATCAATGTCGCAGGCCCTGCGAGGCATGGAAGACGATCCAACGGTTTATAGCCTTGAAGACCTGCGGGAACGCTGGCAATGAAACGCGAAGGACAGATTGTCCTGACACCGTTTCCACACACCGACCTTTCCAAAACTAAACTACCGAACAACTTGATCCTCTTCCAAAGGAGCGGTAATCTCAAAATCCCCGCCACCTGGCAATTGCATCCAACGACTGGCCGTTTTATACCCCGGCCTTGAAACCTCAATCAAATAACGCCCAGCCTGCAACGACATGCCAGGACGATAAGCCTTCCGAATATTCCGAATGCGAACCTGAGCATCAGCCGGTTCAGGCTTGACCACCAACGTGGAAGTCGCTGATGGTTTTTCCAGGGGAAGCTTGACCGAACTGGATTCCTGCGCGGAGTCCGTCTTGACCGCCTCCGTCTTGACCGCCTCCGTCTTGACCGGCTCCGTCTTGACCGCCTCCGTCTTGACCGCCTCTTTCTTGACCGGTTCCGTCTTGACCGCCTCCGTCTTGACCGCCTCTTTCTTGACCGGCTCCGTCTTGACCGCCTCCGTCTTGA
>JADGCR010000086.1 GCA_015228895.1 Magnetococcales bacterium | reverse complement strand
TCCAGGGCATTCATCCCTTCCGAGAAAAGGGTTTCCGGTGGTTTGGTCGGTCCCGTGTCCGGCGTGGAGGAGCAACCGGCGGTGGCGACGGCCAGCAGCAGGACGAAAAGCAACAGAAAAGGCTTATGCATGAGTCGTTTCCAGTTTAAAAAGGTGTGACGGCGCGGGCACTCCGCCATCAAAAGGTTGCGGGAAGCGCATCTTTTTGACAGGATAGCGGAAAAACACCCGATTGTGAAAGATTGGGCAGTCAAATGTCGGAAAAAAATCACGGGACGCCGTTTTTTTCCGCGCAACAGGGGGTGGGCATGACGCCATTTTCAGTTTGCCGTGACATCGCCAAAAAGAACGGTTCGCCGTTGTTTCTGGTTTCCCGCCTGCTGGGTGCGCGGAAACGCCGTTTGTTCATCACCGCCTATGCCGCCATGCGGATCGTGGACGATCTGGTGGACGAGCATTTCTTCACCCGCGACATCCGGGAACGCGCGGCCATCAAGGATGGGATCCTGCGAAGAATCGACCTTTGGCGTCAACAGGCCGTCGCCGCGTCCACGGGTGATTTCCAGCCCGTGGAGGACTCCTTCGAACCGATGGTTTTCGTCGGATTGAACGAGACCGCCGGGATCAGCGACCTGGGACCCTGGCCCTGGACCGCGTTGGCCGGAGCCATGGAGCAGGATGTGCGGGAGCGGGAAATCGTCACCTGGAACGACTTTCTGGAGTATTGCGAGGGCGCGACCGTGGCACCCGCGGCCACCTTCGCCTATATTCTGGCCTGCCAGGTCCGGGAGGGACGGTATGTGCTGGAACAGGCTCCCGGCTACTGCCAGGACCATGTTCGGGACATGGCGATTTTCTGCTATCTGATTCACATCATTCGGGATCTGGCGAAGGATGTCAAAAAACACGCCCAATTGATCACCATTCCAAGGGACTTTCTGGCGGCTGCGGGTCTGACGCGCGCGACCCTGGGGGAGAGCCTGGAGCGCGAGGCGTCCATGGAGAGTCTGATCCGCGCCATGCTGGAGCAGGCTGGCCGACTGTTGGCCTCCGGTCAGCCGACCATCGACAGGATCCCCCTGTTGCGCCTGGAGAAATGGATTCTGCAACAATTGTTGAGCAAATACATCCAGCTCTTCCAGCAACTGCGCGCCCGGCCCACCCGCTTCCTGAAACCGTAGCGCAGGGATCTAACCGGAAGCCCTGCCGAAGGCGCGCCACAGACAGCCCAACCGTTCCCGTTGGGACAGAACGAGGCGACTGCGCAACGTATTGCCCCCGTTCTCCTCGATCCGATCCAGCGTCACCATGCACCGTTCCAGGGCGGTGGCCAGTTCCAGTCGCAGGGGCCACTTCACCTGGGCGAGCAACGGCACCCCGTTGCCCAGCAGCAACCGGGTCTCCTCCACCAGATAGACCATCAGACTCCCCAGCATGGGGGTAAAGCGCCGTTGGGCCACCATCTCTTCGGTGACGCCGAAACGGTCCATCTCCTCTTTGGGCAGATAACTGGGCTGGCCGCTCCGGGAGTGCAGGCCCAGATTCTGCCAGAAGCGGGTCAACTGCAAGGCGGTCCACAGGGCGTCGGAATGACGCGCCTTGTCCGAATCCGGCATCCCCGCGACCCAGGAGATCTCCATCGAGAGATGCAAAACCATGCGTCCCAGGGGATTGGCCCCGAAACGGCAATATTCCACCAGGTCGTCCATGGTCTCGTAGCGCTTGTTGGTGATGTCCATGCGGAAGGCGATCAACAGGTTCTGCAGATAGTGCTCCGGCAACAACGCGACTTCGAAGGTATAGGCCAGGGCGCGGAACACCGGATGATCCGCCTGACCCGACCGGGCCTGGGTCAGACGGCGGGACCAGTCGTCCAGCAGTTGCAGTTTCATGTCATCGTCCCGGCCCGGCAAATCGACGAAATCCCGCGCCGTCCAAAGAAAGGCGAACATCACATGCAAAAAGGGTCGCAAATGCCCGGGCGCGAACCGGGTGCGCATCAGGGACTCCTCTTCCCTGGCCAGGGCGATGGCACGACAGTATTTGAAGTCACTCGCCAAATGGGCCGGGATGGGATCGGTGATCAGCATGACAACTCCACAGAATGGCTATGCATGTACGCCTGACTCGTCTTTTCTCCAGGCATCCAGAGGCTCTTTGAGCACCGCGAAAACCCCGCTGGCGCCAAAATGAAACGGCACCCACGCCACCGGCGCCTCCGGCCAACGGTCCATGAGAATCCTCTCCACGTCATCCCCGGTTTCGCACACCAGCAGACCGCCCGGTGTCAAAAAATCAGGGGCCTGGCGCAGAATGGGTTCCAACAGGTCCAGACCGTCGGGACCCGCGCGCAAGGCCAGGGCGGGTTCCCGTCGATATTCTGGCGGCAGACGCTCGAAATCGGCCTGGGGCACATAGGGCGGATTGCTCACGATCAGATCATAGCGCTCCCCGGCCAATCCGGCAAACAGATCCGACTGTATCAGACGCATCCGCTGCTGCAACTTGAAACGGCTCCGGTTCACCCTGGCCACGGCCAGGGCGTCCGGGGAGAGGTCCACGGCATCCACGCGCGCCAGAGGAAACCGCCGCGCCAGCGCTATGGCCAGACAGCCGCTGCCGGTCCCCAGGTCCAGGATCCGCCGCACGCGCCCGTCATCGAGCCAGGGGGAAAAACCCTTTGGATCATCGATCATATTCTCGATGCGCGACCGGGGGATCAAGACCCGCTCATCCACATAATAAACCGCCCCGGCGAAAAAGGCTTCTTTGGTGACATAGGCCGCAGGTTGCCGTTGACGAATCCGTTTGTCAAGCATCCCCCGCATCCGTTGAGCCGCGTCGCCCGGGGGTGGGGGACGCCGGTTCGCGGGGGTGTGCAATGGAATGGCAAAGGTGTGCAGCACCAGGTATTCCGCCTCCAGGTACGGTTCTTGCATTCCACTGGAGCAGCACACCTCCGCGGCGGTCAGACGTCGCGCCGTCTCTCGAATCCAATCTTCCACGCTCCGGGGCGCGCCACCGGAACGGGAAGCGCCGGAACGGCCACGACGCCCGGAAAGGGGGGAGTCGGCGGGAGGATTGTCAAAACCGGCGTCGGATGCGTTCATGGCAAAGAAATAAATTGGCGGTTATCGTGTTGCAGACCTTGGCACCGAAAAGAATTTGACGTATTCTCACGTTGAATTTTTGACGCTGCTTTTGTTGGCATGCAACCCATCGGAAAATGGACCAGGGTATGACTCCATACCACGGACATTGTGAATCTTGACTCCGACCCATGGTATAATAACAGGCTGGATAACGACATCATGTACGGAATCATCGGCAAATCCCAGTGTATGCAGAAATTGTACAAGATGATAGAGCGGGTCTCCCCCGCCAACTCCACCGTCTTGATACAGGGCGAGAGTGGCACCGGCAAGGAACTGATCGCCCGGGCCATTCACAACACCTCGCCCAGAAAGGATCAGAACCTGATACCCGTCAACTGCGGGGCCATTCCCGAAGACCTGCTGGAGTCCGAACTGTTCGGCCACATGCGCGGCTCCTTCACCGGGGCCGCCAACAACCGGGTCGGGCGTTTCGAACTGGCCAACGGCAGCACTCTGTTTCTGGACGAAATCGGGGACATGAGCCCCAAGCTCCAGGTCAAGATGTTGCGCGTGCTGCAAGAAAAAGTGGTGGAACCCGTGGGTTCCATCAAACCCGTCAAGGTGGATGTGCGGGTCATCGCCGCCACCCACAAGGATCTGGAAAAGGAGGTGGCGGAAAAACGGTTCCGCGAGGACCTCTTCTACCGCCTGAATGTCGTCCCCCTCTACGTCCCCCCCCTGCGGGAACGGATCGGCGACCTCCCGTTGCTGGTGCACCATTTCCTGGAACGGGCCATCCGCCTCCACGACCGGCCCCGGGTGAACGTCACCCGGGAGATTCAGGACATCTTCCAGAATTATAACTGGCCCGGCAATGTCCGGGAACTGGAAAATTTGATCGAGCGTCTGACCATCCTGTCGGATGGGGAGGTGCAGGTGGATGACCTGCCCCCCAAACTGCGCATCCACGTCAAACAGGTGCCGGTGGCCAGACCCAGGGAAGAGGTGGAATCCGAACCGGAAATCGACCCGGAAACCGACGGGGATGCCGATCCGGAAAAGGACGCGGACGCCAGCGGCGGCATCGACGCGGTGCAAAAAATGATCGCCGCCTCCACCATGGACCTCACCCAGAAGCTGGAAAACGGTCTCGACTTCAACGGCGCGGTGGCCTCCTTCGAAAACCAGTTGATCCTCTCCGCCCTGGACAGCACCGGCTGGAACAAAAACAAGGCCGCCCGCCTGCTCAATCTGAACCGCACCACACTGGTGGAAAAAATCAAGAAAAAAGGCCTGGAACGCGTGGAACTGATGGAGGATTAAAGTGGCCCAACAGGCTTGGTGGATTTGCTGGACGAGACGGTGGCCCCAATGGCTGGCGCTCCTGTGCGTGGTGACGATACCCCTGGCCCCGCGGGATGGCCACGCCTTTTTCACCGCCCTCAAATACAAGACCGAGGAGCAGGGCAAACGGGAGATCCTCTCCTTCATGATCCCGCCGGGGGCGTCCCGTCCGGTGGTGAAAATGGCGGATCCGGTGACCATGCAGGTCACCGTTCCCGGCATTCTGGCCCTGCCCGCCACGGAACTCAAGCTGGACCACTCCAAGTGGATCAAGAGCTTCAAAATGGCGGAGACCTCCCATGGGGAAGAGATGGGTCTCAAGCTGACCCTGGTCCTCAAAAATCCGAACTTCAATTACCGGGACTCCGTGGGGGAGTACGATCCCATCGACGGCGCCCTCTACCGTCTGGAGCTGGACGCCCCGACCCTCCCCTCCTCCGCCGGACCCGCCCAGCTTCAGGAGGGCCGTCTCCTGGCGGGACGGGATGGCACCTTGCTGATTCTCTCCTATTCCGGCAATGGTTTCATGGATCCGGTGCTGGACCTGGGCGCCCATGTCCTGCGCCTGGAGTGGCAGGGGGCCACCCTGAGTCCCACCTGGCGACCCCTGACCCCGACGGGTTTGACCGAACGGATCAACGCCTACGACTTCAAAGGCAAGGTGGAGATGGAGGTCATCCTGCACGAATCCGTGGCCAGCGTGAACTTTCTGCGGGACCCGGCCGCCGGGATCTTCATCGCCTCCATGCGCAGCAAGGACGGCCTGGGACGCCAGGAGGAGGCGGAAAAGATCCTCGCCGCCCGACGCCAGGCCGTCAAGGAAAAAACCCCCCAACCCCTCCACCGCATCGGCGCCGTGACCTACGAGAACCAGCCGGACAACAAGATCACCCTGAACGACAAGGAGGTGGACGAACTCTATTTCCTGGACAACGCCAGGGAGGCGGAACAGGATCACCACTATGCCAAGGCCAGAGGCTACATCGACCGGCTCCTCTCCCTCTTCCCGTTGACCAGGAACCGGGAATACCTGGACTTCTACAAGCTGGACCTGGCCCACCACATGGACTGGAAATCGGGTTGGCTGCTGGAGGAACTCTCCACCATCATGGCCCGCTATCCCAATACCGGCAACTATCCCGATCTGCGGCTGCTGCAACTGCAACTCCTCAACAAATCCGGGCAGTTCCAGGAAGCCTACTCCATCCAGTGGGACACCAGCCTCCCCAGGGACAACCACCTGGTGTGGCTGGAGCGGGGTCGCACCGCCATGGGACTGGTCCGCTCCCGGATCACCCCGGAAGAGAACATCAAGGCGGGCGAGGAGTATCTGAAAAAGGTCCAGCAGTTCTCCCGCAACCAGGGACCCGCCGCCGCCGAGGCCCAGTTCCTGCTGGCCCAGTTCGCCATGGAACGGGGCAACAACGAAGAGGCCATCAAGGTTCTGGACGAGATGACCCCGGAGCAGAGAAGCCATATCGCCAACTGGCCCGAACGGCTCATGGAGACCGCCGACATCTATTACAAGTTCCGCCGCTACCCGGACGCGGTGAACTATTACGCCCAGGTGCTGAGTCACTATCCCACCCACCCCTCCATCACCCCCTGGGCGATGCTGCGGGCCGCGGAGTCCAACCGGCAACTGGGTCACATCGACGACGCCTCCCGCCTGTTCGAACGCCTGAAGAAGAGCTACGCCTCCTCGGACGCCGCCACCTGGGGCCGCATCTTTCAGTTGCAATTGGAGAAAAATCGGGATATTCAGGACAGACTGGCAGAACTGGAAAAAATCATGCAGGCCATCGCCCTGCCCAAGGAGCAGGCCGAATCCTTCATGACCGGCATCAAGAAACTGCTGGTGGAGACCAACCGCCATTGGGACGTCAAGAAGACCCTGGACCAACTGGCGGCCATGAAAAAGGATTATCCGAAAATCGACGCCTCGGTATGGGAGAAAATCCCCGTGCTGCAGGAAAAAATGGAGCAGAACTTCAAGGAGCGCCTGGTGAGGCTGGACAAGATCATCCAGGATATCGCCCTGCCGGAGGCCCTGGCCGAGGCCTACATGACCAAAGCCGAAATGCTTGGCGAGGCCGGACGCCACAAGGAGGTGCTGGAGACCCTGAACCAACTCTTGACGATCAGCTCCAGAGGCAACATGATCGCCCGTGCCAAGGAGTTCAAACGGCACTATCTTTTGCAGGGCATGAGCCAGGCCCTGGACGCGGGCAAGCCGGAAACGGCCGCCATGCTGGCCGAATACTACGGGGAGGATTGGCGGGACGATCCCATGTTCATCCCGGCCCGCATCCATCTGGCGGAGGCCATGCTGCGCATGGGACAACACGAGACCGCCCTGGAGCTGCTCCACGGACTGGATTCCGACTCCGCCAACGCCCTGAGCCATCTGGCCAGCGCCCTCTCCAGAGGGAGCATCCTGGACGTGCCCCTGAAGGGTCAGGGCAAAAAGGGCGCTGCCGGAAAAGAAAACCCCGTCACCCCGGACGCCGCCCGCGTCCGACTGGACGAAGCGGCCCGCCTGGTGCGCAAACAGGATTGGGAAGGGATTCTGCTGCTGCTGGACGGCATACCGGAAAACCTGTTCAATCCCAGCGACCGGGTGGAACGCTGGCGGGTTCTCGCCAAGGCGGAAGCCGGTCTGGAACGGTTTCCCCAGGCGGTCCAGCATATGGAAGATCTGCTTTTTGGACGCCCCCTGGAAGATGGCATCGACTATTACTGGTATGCCTGTATACTCCACAAGTGGAAGGGGGATGCCAAGGCCCTGCCCGCCTTCCAGCGCGTGGCCGCCGAGGCCAGGAACAAGGAGATTCAAGCGTTGGCGCGCATTCGCATTGGGGATATTCTGCAACGCAGTGGGGATTTCAAGGCTGCCAGGGAACAGTTTTCGGGCGTTGAGGCCCTGGCCCCCTCCTCTGCCTGGTCCAAGGTCTCCTCGGAAAACGCCGAACAACTGGGCATGGCCCTGGATGCCACTCCATGACAAGGCCACTGGGAGCAGCAACAGCATGACGCAATCAAGACCGGAAATTCTGCTGATCGGTGCCAGATTCGATACCGCATTGGCCGCTTTGTCCACCCAACTGATCGCCGCCGGAGCGGGCACCACCATGGCGCAGCACGGCAGCGAGGCCAAGGAGCGCCTGGCCCAGTCCCGCTACAGCCTGGCGATCGTCGCGGTGGAATCGGCCCACAACGCCCTGGAACTGATCCGGGAGTTGACCTTTCTGTTCCGCGGCATGCCGGTGCTGGCCGCCGCGGTCAAGGGGAGCGTCAACGAAGCCAGGGAGGTGATCACCTTCGGGGCCGCCGACTATCTGCTGCTGCCGGTGGATGACGCCAAGGTCGAGAGCCTGCTGCACAATTACGCGGACCAGTATTTCGATCCCGAGCTGGGCCGGGGACGCCGTTTCATCACCGCCGATCCCGCGATGAACCAACTGCTCCATCAGGTGAGGCGCGTGGCCCGCTCCATGGCCACGGTGCTGATCAACGGGGAGAGCGGCACGGGCAAGGAGTTGATCGCCCGTTTCGTCCACCAGGTTTCGGATCGCAACAAGGGGCCTTTCATCGCCATCAACTGCGCGGCCCTGCCGGAGAACCTCCTGGAGTCCGAACTGTTCGGACACGCCAAGGGGGCCTTTACCGGCGCCCTGGCGGACCGGAAGGGCAAATTCCTGCAGGCCAACGGGGGCGCCATTTTTCTGGACGAAATCTCCGAGATGTCCCTCAATCTCCAGGCCAAGCTCCTGCGGGTGTTGCAGGAACGGGAGGTGGACCCGGTGGGGGGTCGCTCCGCCATTCCCCTGGATGTGCGGGTCATCGCCTCCACCAACCGTGATCTCAAGGCGTGGGCCCAATCCGGCAAATTCCGCGAGGATCTCTTTTACCGGCTGAACGTCTTTCCGGTCCAACTCCCCCCTTTGCGTCAGCGTCCCAAGGACATCCCCCTGCTGGCGGAACATTTCCGCAAACGGTTCGTGGAGGAGTTGGGACGCAACACCATCCAGTTCTCCAGGGAGGTCCACGCGGCCCTGCTCCAGTACGCCTGGCCCGGCAATGTGCGGGAGTTGGAAAACGTCATCCATCGCGCCCTGCTGATGGCGGAAGGGGACGAAATCCGGGTCCGGGATCTGATGATCGACGTGCTGCCCCTGCCCATGCCCTTGGTCCGTCCGGACCAGGACCAGGACGAGGACGAAGGGGGAGACGAGGAGGGGGATTACCTGCCGGACTCCGACATTCCCCGCCCGGA
>JADGCR010000085.1 GCA_015228895.1 Magnetococcales bacterium | reverse complement strand
TTGAGTTGCTTCAAAACCTGATCGGAGATGTCGATGGCAGAGTTGGCGTACAACACCTGACCCTTGCCGAAAATCGCCGTATACCCCTTCTCCCTCCCGATCTCCTCGATCACCTCCCGGAGCGCTTCGGTGATTTTTTTGGTCCACACCCCGTTTTCCCGGTCGATGGCGGCCTGATTGTCCTCCACCAGACGTTGGTATTCACGGAACTTGCGGCGTGTGTTGTTTTCCAGTTCGGCGCGCGCTTCCCGGTTCATCATGTTGCCGCCCTGTTCGACCTTGTTCTTCAACTCCTTGATCTGGGACTCCATGGAGTCCACTTCCTGCTGCTTGAGGGCCAGTTTCTTTTTGAGCATGTCCCTTGCCCGCTGGGCGGCGGTGGACGCGGCCATGACACGCGGCACATCCACATAGGCGAACACGGGCGCGCCACCGCCACCGGCGGCCTGCGCCTGGCCGATGGGCATCATGCCGACCACCGCCAGGGAGACGGCGACAGACCAGGACAGGAGAAACCTTGGCACCAGGGATCTGCCCGGACCAACCTGAGGATCGGATGATAGCAAGCTCACAAGGATGTCCCCATGCTGAAGTCAAAGATTCTTGTCTTGTCAAACTCCTCTTTGACCAATGGCGTGGTGAAAGTGACACGCAATGGACCAAAAGGAGAGTTCCAGTAAACGCCCACCCCGGCGGCGACGCGCACCCCGCCGGACTCGCGGATATCCGACGGGACACTCCAGTCGCCCAGATAACCCACATCCAGGAAGGTGATGCCGCGCACCCCCTTGTCCGTCAACCCCAGGAACGGAAAAAAGAGTTCGGCGTTGATCTGCTCGAAGTGGACGCCGCCATAGGCGTCGTCTTCCTGGATGGTGCGGGGTCCGATGCCGCCCGGTTTGAAACCGCGCACCGACTGCCCCCCCCCCAGATTGAACCGTTCAAAGATCGGCACATCCTTGCTCAGGCCGTCCATCACGCCGAAGCGGCCCCGCAGATGTCCCACCCACTCCTCGTCGGAGGTGAAGGGGCGATAGATTTGATTGTCCACCAGCAACCGGGCGAAGGTCACATCCCCACCCAGACCGGCGAAATCGGTGGTCAGGCGGAAGGATTTGCCCTGGGTGGGCAGCAGGGCGTTGTTCAGGTCGTTCCAGAGCAGGGTGTTGCTGACCATGGAACGCAGATAGGGGCTCTCGTCGGCCTGGGCCTGCAGGGCGCGGGAGGTCAGGACCCCTTCGGTCTTGATGTCCACTTCGGCGATATTGTAGCTGATGCTGTTCTTCAGGTTCTTGGAGATGGGAAAACCCAGCCGCAACGCCCCGCCATAGGAGGATTCCGTATAGGAGGCGATGTCCCGACGGTCCGACTCGCGGGCGAAGAGGTCGAACCCGGCGGAGAGGTTCTTGTCCATGAAATAGGGTTCGGTGAAGGAAAAGTCGAAATTGGTGCTGTTGCCGGTCAGGGCGGAGGAGAGGACCAGGCGTTGCCCCCGGCCCAGGAAGTTGTTCTGGCTGACGCTGGCGGTACCGATGAAGGAGTCGGTGCTGGAGTAGCCGGCCCCGACGGTGAAGGTTCCGGTGGGTTTTTCCACCACCTTGATCTGCACGTCCACCTGATCCGGATTGCCGGTGGTCGGGGTGGTGATCTCCACGTTTTCGAAGAAGTTCAAATCCCCGATGTTCTTCTTGGAGCGACGCATCTGGGAGGAGGAGAAACGGTCCCCCTCGCTCAACACCACTTCCCGCCGCACCACGTTGTCACGGGTGCGGGAGTTGCCCACCACCTCGATGCGATTCACGTAGACCCGGCGTCCCTTGACCACCTCGAAGGCGACGGAGACGGTCTTGGCGTCGTCATCGATGTTGGTCTGGGGGCGGATATCCAGAAAGGCGTAGCCGAAATCCCCGATCAGGTCGGTCAACCGTTCGATGGACTGGCGCATCAGATCGCGGGAGTACCACTCCCCCTTGTTGACCCGCAGCTCGGACAGCAGCTTCTCCTTGGGCAACTCGTCGAAATCCCCCTTGACATCGATGTCGCCGAACCGGTAGCGCGCCCCTTCGTGGACGGCGTGGGTGACGACAAAAGCCTTCCGGTCCGGCGTCATTTCCGCCACCGAGGACTCCACATGCACACGGGCGAACCCTTCGTCCAGGTAGACATTGCGCAACTGGGACTGGTCGAACAGCAGTTTATCCCGGTCATAGGCGTCGTCTTCGGTAAACCAGGAAAACATGCCGGAGGGCTGAATCAACAACTTTCGGGTCAGTTTCTTTTCCGGGAGTTCCTTGTTGCCGATGATCCGCACCTTGTGCACCTTGGATTTCTCCCCCTCCTCGATGCGGAACAGCACGTCCACCAGGTTCTGGTCCTGGGCCTTGACATCCATGTCGATTTTGGCGAGGAAGAAACCCTTGATGCGAAACGCCTGACGCAACGCGGAGAGATCACGTTCGGTGGTGGTGCGGTTGAACAGGGACTGGGCCTTGATATGCACCAGCTTTTCCAACTCCTCGCTGGTCAGGGCATCGTTGCCCTCGAAGGTGACCTTGTTCACCGTGGGGTTTTCCACCACCCGCACCAGCAGGGCGCCTCCCTGCAACTCGATGGCCACATCCTTGAAGAATCCGGTGTCGTAAAGCGCCTTGATGCTTTTGCGCACCCCCTCCTGATCCACCGGTTGACCCGGCATCAGGGTGACATGGCTCTTGACCGTGTCCGCCTCGATCCGCTTGGCCCCCTCCACACGAATGGATTCGATGACGCCATCCGCCCAACCGGACGTCCCCTGGATCGACAGCCAACTGAAGAGAGAAAGAAAGAGCAGAAAGCGAATGGAAACCATGCTGTTGCGATGCCTCATGACAAAGTCGTGACGTAAAGGATTCAAACATACCTCATTCTGAACGGCCGAGGCAAGAAAAAACCGGAACCTTTCACCTTCCCGTCGTCACTCCCAGAAAGGGAACATGCGGGTCAGATCGTTTTTCATCGCCCACACCATCAGCAGGACCAGCAGAAACATCCCCACCCGACTGGCCCCCATGCGGACCGCTTCGGAAACCGGACTCCCCTTGACCGCCTCGATGAGGAAGAAGAGCAGATGCCCCCCATCCAAAACGGGAATGGGCAACAGGTTCAAAATACCCAGATTGATCGAGATCAACGCCATGAAAAACAACAGACTGCTGCTCCCCTGGGAGGCGGACTTGCCCGCCATTTCCGCGATCATCAACGGCCCGCCGATCTGATCCGCCGGGACCGCGCGGGTCATGAGCTTCCACACCCCCAGCACGATCATCTCCGACATGCGCCAGGTCTGCTCCGCCCCCCGCAACCACGCGTCTCCGAAACCATAGGAGACCTGTTCCACCGCGTCCCCCGGTCCGATGCCGATCAGATTGGTTTTCACCGTCTCGCCAAAGAGGTTGGTCATCTCCCGCACCTTGGGCTGAATCGTCAGCATGAAGGCCCGCTCGCCCCGCTGCAGGGAGAACTGCATCGGCCTGCCATCGGAGTTCTTGATGGTGTGGCTCAACACCTCCCAGCGGGTGACCGGTTGATCGTTGATGGATAAAATCCGGTCCCCCACCTGCACCCCGGCCTCCGCCGCGGGCATGTTGGCCGTCACCGACCCCACCACGGGCAGCACCTCCCCCACGCCGACCATGAAGGCCATGACCAGAAAAACGAACGCGAAGATGAAATTGAACGCCGGACCCGCGAAGACGATCCAGAAGCGCCGCCACACACCCTGCTGGTCGAAGGCGTGTTGCGCATCCTCCTCGGAGACCGCCCGGGTCTCCTCGTCCCCCTCCGACTCGCCGAGCATTTTGACATAACCACCAAGCGGCACGGCGGAAAGGCGGTATTCGGTGCTTCCCTCCCCCTTGCTCCAACTGGCGATCCGGGGTCCGAACCCCAGGGAGAAGACCAGCACCCGCACACCGAACAGACGCGCGAACAGGAAATGCCCCAGTTCATGCACAAAGATCAACACACCCAGGACCACGATGGCCCAAAATACCGTATTCATTCCACCTTACCATCCCTTGCCATATCGGGAGATCCATTCCTCGGCACGCGCGCGTGCCCCTTGATCCAACTCCAGAAGTTCGCTCACCGAACCCGGTTCCCCCGACGTGTCCCCTTCCAGGGTCCACCCGATGAGCCGGGGGATGTCCAGAAAACCGATCTTCCGTTCCAGAAAGGCCATGACCGCCACCTCGTTGGCCCCGTTCAGGATCGCCGGCGCCCCGCCTCCCTGGCGCAGCGCCTGATAGGCCAACTCCAGACAGGGAAAGGCCACCGGGTCCGGGGGGTCATAAAAATGCAACCGTCCCACCTCGGCCAGATTCAGCGGGGGAACCGGAGTGGTGATCCGCTCCGGCCAGGCCAGGGCCACGGCGATGGGGGTGCGCATGTCCGGAACGCCCATCTGGGCCAAGACCGAGCCGTCCGGGTAGACCACCATGGAGTGAACGATGCTTTCCGGATGCACCACCACCCCGATGCGCTCCGGGGGGACACCGAACAGATGGTGGGCTTCGATCACCTCCAGCCCCTTGTTCATGCAGGTGGCCGAATCGATGGAGATTTTCCTGCCCATGCTCCAGTTGGGATGATTGAGGGCCTCAGCGGCGGTGACGGTGGACAACCGCTCCCGGTCATAGCCCCTGAACGGCCCGCCGGAGGCGGTGAGCAGCAAACCGGGGGTCGCCCCCCCGTGGTGTTCCTCCAGCACCGTGGTGACGAAGCTCCGCCCCCCATTGAACAGCACCTGGAAAATGGCGCTGTGCTCCGAATCCACCGGAATCACCCGCACCCCGCGTTCACGCGCCTCGCGCATGAAAAGGGCGCCGGCCATGACCAGGCACTCCTTGTTGGCCAGCGCCACATCCTTGCCGGCCCGGATCGCCGCCAGGGTGGGGCGCAAACCCGCCGCCCCGACAATGGCCGACAGGGTCATCTCCACCCCCTCCCAGGCCGCGACGCTCTCCACCCCGGCAAGACCGGACAACACCGTGACCGGTTCCCCCGCCAGACGTTCACGCAACCGCGCCGCCCCGTCCTCGTCCCACAAGGCCACGACCTGGGGACGAAACCGGCGCGTCTGATCCAACAGCAGCTCCACGTTGGAGCCCGCCGCCAGGGCCACCACCTGGAAACGGTCCGGATGGGCCGCCACCACGTCCAGGGCGCTCACGCCGATGGAACCGGTCGCGCCCAGCAGGGCGAGTTTTTTAACCGCCAAGGAGAAAGACTCCCGCGTCCGCGCCACCCGCCCGCAGCCGCAGGTACAAAGCGAAGACCGGCACGGCGAACAGCAGACTGTCCAGACGGTCCAGCAACCCCCCATGGCCAGGAATCAGGGCGCCCGCGTCCTTGACCCCCGCTTCCCGTTTCAGCACCGATTCCAGCAGGTCACCGATCTGACCCGCGAAAGAGAGCGCTCCCCCCAGCACCACCGCCTCCAGAAACGAAAACGGCAGCGAGAACCCCATGGCGCTCACCAGACCCGCCAGCGTCCCCAGCCCCAGCCCCCCCCAGAAACCGGCCCAGGTCTTGTTGGGGCTGATGTGGGGCGCCAGCTTCCGCTCGCCCAGGGTGCGTCCCGCCAGCAACGCCCCGGTGTCCGTGGCCCAGATGACAAACAACAACAGACAGATCAATTCCCCGCCCCGTTGCATGGCGCGGATGCCGTCCAGCAGCATCAGGGGAACGCCGCAGTAGATCACCCCCATGTAACGAAAACCCGCAATCGAGGAGACCAGCTTGCCCGGCTGATAGTTCACCAATCCCCAGGACAGCAACCCGGCCAGAATCAACACCAACTCCAGGGGAATCCAGCCCGGCGCGCCCCAGTGACCGGTGCACAGCAACAGCCACACCGGTGCCAGCACGGGCAGAAAGGTGCGCAAGACGACCGGTCGATGCATCAGACCCAACCATTCCCACAACAACAGCGATGCCGCGAGCAACAGCAGAGGAAACAGCATTTCCCTCGTCCCTGCCAGCAGCAACAGAAGCAGAAGAGGAATCAGGACAGAGGCTGACAGCAGACGTGCGATCATCCGGTGCAATCCAAAGGTTAGCGGGACAAAGGTTAGCGAGCTGCGCCGAAACGACGGTCACGGGTTGCATACTCCCGAATGGCTTCCTCCAGGTGGCGCGATTCGAACTCAGGCCAGTAGATGGGCAGAAAGATCATTTCGGTGTAGGCCATTTGCCAGAGCAAAAAATTGCTGATCCGCTGTTCCCCACCGGTACGGATCAATAAATCCGGGTCCAACTGACCCGAGGTGGTCAAACGCGCGGCCAGACTCTCCTCGGTGATCCCGGCGGGGGAGAGGGTGCCGTCAGCCACCTCCTGCGCCAGCGCGCGGGCCGCGTCCACCAGTTCCTGCCGACCCCCGTAGTTGAGGGCGATATTGAAGTCCAGGGACTGATTGTCCCTGGTCTGCGCTTCCATCTCCCGCACCAGGTTCTGGATGTTCTCCGGCAGGTCCCGGATGCGCCCCAAGGCGCGGAAACGGACCCCTTCGCGCACCAGTTGATCCATCTCCCTGCGGAGATGGATGGCCAACAGATTCATCAGCGAAGCCACCTCCTCCTGGGGACGGTTCCAGTTTTCCGAAGAGAAGGTATAAAGCGTCAGGGTGGGGATTTTCAGCGCCAGGCAGGCTTCGACGGTACGGCGCACGGCCTTGACCCCCCGGCGATGGCCTTCGATCTTGGGCAGAAAACGGCTCTTCGCCCAGCGACGGTTGCCGTCCATGACGATGGCGATATGCCGGGGCAGTTTTTCTTGAGGGATATTGGTCATCAATCATCTTCGTGTCGGTTCAGACATAATGCCGTCTATACCCGCATGACATCGGCCTCTTTATGTGCAACGATCTCGTCCACCTCCTTGACATGCAAATCCGTGCGTTCCTGCACCACCTTTTCCATATGACGCAAATCGTCCTGGGAGATCTCCTTGTTCTTTTCCATTTTCTTGAACTGGTCCATGGTCTCCCGGCGCACGTTGCGCATGGCCACCTTGGCCTGCTCCCCCGCCTTGTAGACCAGTTTGACCAGATCCCGACGCCGCTCCTCGGTGAGTTCCGGCAACGGGACGCGAATCACCACCCCGTCGTTGGAGGGGTTCAGGCCCAGATCGGATTCCAGGATGGCCTTCTCGATGGCCTTGATGAGTTTTTTGTCCCAGGGCTGAATCGTGATCATGCGGGGTTCGGGCACGTTCATGGAGGCCACCTGATTCAGGGGGGTGTCGGAGCCATAAGCCGACACCACGACCCGATCCAGCAGGGAGGTGGAGGCCCGCCCGGTGCGCAGTCCGGCCAACTCCTCCTTCAGGGCGTGGACGGCCTTGATCATCCGTTGACCCAACGACTGCAACACGGGATCGATCATCTTCGCATGCCTCTCTGGTTCACTGAGTTAAACACCGATGGTGGTGCCCCGTGGCGCGCCGTTCAGAATCGCCGCCAGAGCGCCCCGTTCCAGTATGGAAAAGACGCACACCGGAATTTTGTTGTCACGACACAAGGTGATGGCCGTCAGATCCATCACCCGCAACTCCTGGCGCAACACCTCGTCGTAGGTCAGGGTGACATATCTTTTGGCCGCGGGATTCCTGGCCGGATCGGAGTCGTAAACCCCATCGACCTTGGTGGCCTTCAGCAGGAGATCGGCGTGGATCTCCGCCGCCCGCAGACTGGCCGCCGTATCGGTGGTGAAAAAGGGATTGCCCGTACCCGCGGCGAAGATCACCACCCGCCCCTGTTCCAGATGGGCGACCGCCTGTCGCTGAATGAACGGCTCGGCCACCTGGGGCATGGCGATGGCCGACAGCACCCGGACCCGGACCCCGTTGGCTTCCAGGACCGACTGCAACGCCAGGGCGTTGATGACCGTGGCCAGCATGCCCATGTGGTCGGCGCTGGACCGTTCCATGCCCAGCGCCGCCCCGGTCGCTCCCCGATAGATATTGCCGCCTCCCACCACAATGGCCACCTGAACGCCCGTCTCATGGACGCTCTTGATCTCCAGGGCCAGAGTTTTCAGGAATTCGGGATCGAGATTCTCCCCCCCGGCCCCCATGAGGGCCTCGCCTGAAAGTTTCAGCAGAATGCGTCCCATGGAATCCCCTATTGGCCGATCTGTTTGGCCACTTCAGCGGCGAAATCCTCTTCCCGTTTTTGCAGTCCCTCACCCATCATGAAGCGGGCGAATCCAGAGATGCGGATTGTGCTGTTGAGTTGTTTGGCAACCCCGTCCACCACGTTTTGCACGGTCTGTTCCTGATCCATGACAAAGGGCTGTTCCACCAGGCAGTTGTCGCCGTAGAACTTGGACAGGCGACCGATCACCATCTTTTCGATGATGCTCTCCGGCTTGCCGGAGGCGCGGGCCTGATCGCTCAACACCTCTTTTTCCCGATCCAGGTCCGCCTGGGGGACCTGTTCCCGATTCAGATAGAACGGGGTGGAGGCCGCGACGTGCATGGCGATTTTCTTGCCCAGCTCCTGCAAGGCGTTCTGGTCCGCCGCGTCGGACTCCAGGCCCACCAGGGTGCCGATCTTGCCCCCCATATGGCTGTATCCGGCGCCCACCCCTTGCTTGCCTTCCAGGCGTGCCAGTCTGCGCAGATTCATGTTTTCGCCGATGGCGGCGATGAGCGCGGTCAACTCCTCCTGCACGGAGCGTCCGGCACCGGGATAGGCCAGTGCGGCGA
>JADGCR010000084.1 GCA_015228895.1 Magnetococcales bacterium | reverse complement strand
GGAGGGGGTCAATTCTTCATGTCGCCAGGGGGTCAGTTTCTCATGTCGCCTGACACCGCGAGCGAGTCATTCGCATTTTCCCGAACGACGATTCAGCCCTGCGCCTGATAGGTGCTTTGCTGGCCGAACAAAACGAAGTCTGGCAGGAAAGGCGGTACCTGAACATGGACGAATTCGCGGAGTGGACCGCTGCACGCACCACCACCGGCGAGGGCAACAACGTTGTTGCCCTCATCGGTTGAACGACCAAACCGGACTGAAGGGAATTTACAGCATTTATTGGACTTGACTCAGAGTTACTCAGAGTTGCGAGTATGTGTTCGCCGAATATACATGCTGGCAGGATAGGATCAATTTAGAGGCATGCCAAGTCTATTCTAAATTTTATGGCACTACATTTGAAATTCAGAAATCCTGCCTGATGGAACTGAACAAATCAAAATATTCCACAATAATTATTCTTTAAATCATCAAAATGTGCTGATCTTGAGTTAACATAATAATGTAGCTTTTAGTAATGTCATCTTTCCTCCTTCCCGGAGGAGGGAGTCAGTTGCTCGTGTCGCCTGACAGCCCGGAACCGGCAACTGTTTCTGACCAAACAGGGGTACGGTTACGAAATCCGGGTGTGGTATAAGCAGGGCACCGCTGGGCGCTCTATGCGGTAAAATCCTTCTCCTCGTCATCGTCCTCTTCCTGCCCCTGGGCCACCAGGGCGCGATACTCCCGGTGACTGGGAACCGACGAGAGGAGATACGCCCAACCGACCACGAACAAGGTCACCGCCATATGAATGGTCAGAACGGTGATGAACACCACCACGCCGACCATGGCCAGGAACGGGCGTTTCCGGTGCCAGTTGAACTCCTTGAAACTGCGGAAACGGATCCCGCTCACCATCAGGATGCCCAGGGCGTACACCAGAAACAGGGGCAACCAACGCCAGAAATCGGAAATCACCGCCTCGGTACGACCGGTGGAGGGCGCAATGCCCAAATCCACATAAAACAGCACCGTGGCCGCCAACACCCCGGCCGCGGCGGGGATGGGCAAACCCTGAAAATAACGTTTGGCCACCTCCTCGTCCGCCGCCGACTTCTGCACGTTGAAACGAGCCAGCCGCAACGCCCCGCACACCGCAAACAGAAACGCTCCGGCCCAACCCACACGGGAAAATGGAGTCAACGCCCACTGATGAATCAAAACCGCCGGGGCGATGCCAAAGGAGAGGAAATCGGCCAGGCTGTCCAACTCCTTGCCAAAGGCCGAAGTGGCGTTCATGGCCCGCGCCACCCGACCATCCAGCCCATCGAACACCCCGGCCACGATAATGGCCAGCGCACCCTGTTCATAGGTTCCGGTCAAGGCGGCCATGATGGCGTAAAATCCGAAGAACATCCCCCCGGTGGTCAACAGACACGGAAAAATATACGCCCCCTTCTTGCTCCTGATTTCACTCACAGTGGACACGGTACGCTCTCTCCCCAAATAATTCCCAGAATGACAAACCCACTACGGACGCCAGGCTACAGCGTCGCGATGACCGTCTCTCCGGCCCGGGTCCGCTCCCCGATGGCCAGTTCCACCCGCGCCGTCAGGGGCAGATAGACATCCACGCGGGAACCGAAACGGATCAGGCCGAACCGCTCTCCGGCCCGCAAGGTCTGACCCGGTTTCAGGTGACAGACGATCCGCCGCGCCACCAGACCCGCCACCTGCACAAAGGAGATGGACACGCCAGCGGGAGAGATCGCCAGGATCTCCATGCGCTCGTTTTCCACCGACGCCTTGTCCAGGGCCGCGTTCAGAAACTTCCCCGGATGATAGCTGATCTGATCCACCCGGCCACCCAGGGGAAAACGGTTCACATGAACGCTGAAGACGTTCATGAAGATGGAGAACTTCCGCGCCGGCAAACCGGACAACGGGGCCGCCGCCACCTCCTCCACCGCCACCACCCGGCCATCCGCCGGGGCGATCACCAGACCCTCCCCCGCCGGGGTTTGGCGTTCCGGGTCCCGGAAAAACCAGACACACCAGAACGCCAGCAACCACAACAGGATCTCCAGCGGACGGAAAATGGCAAACCACGTCCCCGCCATCGCCACCAGAACAAAAATTCCAATGAAAGGCAACCCCTCCTTGGCCACAGGCTTGCGCAAAGACATGCTCATCCCTCCCGATGCACTGGTGATCCAGGCTTAGTTTTTGGTTTTGTCCACCAGTTTGCCCTTGCGGATCCAGGGCATCATGGCGCGCAGACCTTCACCCAACCCCTCGATGGGATGCTCCCGACCCCGCCGACGCAGAGCGCGGAACCGGGGCGTGCCGGCCATGTTCTCCAGGATCCATTCCCTGGCGAAAGCCCCGGTCTGAATCTCATCCAGGATTTTCTTCATCTCCTTCTTGGTCTCGTCGGTGATGATCCGGGGACCGCGGGTCAGGTCGCCGTACTCGGCGGTGTTGGAGATGGAGTAACGCATGTTGGCGATACCCCCCTCATAGATCAGATCCACAATGAGCTTGGTTTCGTGCAGACACTCGAAATAGGCCATTTCCGGAGCGTAACCCGCCTCCACCAGGGTCTCGAAACCCGCCTGGATCAAGGCGCTGATGCCACCGCACAAGACGGCCTGCTCACCGAACAGGTCGGTCTCGGTCTCCTCGCGGAAGGTGGTCTCGATGATGCCGGCCCGTCCACCGCCGTTGGCCGAGGCATAGGCCAACGCGATCTTCCTGGCGTTTCCGGTGGCGTCCTGATGGATGGCGATCAGACTGGGCACCCCGCCCCCTTTCAGGTATTCCGCCCGCACCAGATGGCCCGGACCTTTGGGAGCCACCAGGAACACGTCCACCTCCCCCGGGGGGTCGATCTGGCCGAAATGGATGTTGAAACCATGGGCGAACATCAGCGCGGCCCCGGATTTCAGGTTGGGACCCACATCCTCCCGATAGACGCGGGCCTGATGCTCATCCGGCACCAGCATCATCACCACATCCGCCCCGGCCACCGCCTGCGCGACCGCCTTCACCTGGATACCGGCGGTCTCCGCCTTGGCCCAGGAGGTGGAACCGGGCCGCAACCCCACGGTCACGCTGACGCCGGAATCCTTGAGATTCTGGGCATGGGCGTGTCCCTGGGAACCGTAACCGATGATGGCCACCTGCCGGGAAACAATATCCGCCAAGTTGGCGTCGCTGTCGTAATACACTTTCATGGGTACTTCCTCTCCTTTAATTTTTCCAATGTCATTGCGCCGGACACATCAAGCACACACCATGATGGCCGCAATCCGCCCATATTTCAAGGATGGGCCGACGACTTGTGCTGCGCCATGCCCTTCTCGCCCCTGGGCAGGGCCACAACCCCCGTGCGCACCATTTCCGTCACCCCCAACGGGGTCAGCAAGGTCAGGCAGGCGTTCAGCTTGCCGCTCTCCCCGGTCACTTCGATCATGAACGAAGTCGGCGTGGCATCCAGCACCCGGGAACGGAAGATGTCCGCGATGCGCAACACCTCGGCCCGCTTCTCCCCTTCCGCCGTGACCTTGACCAGCATCAACTCCCGCTCCACATGAGGGCCTTCCGTGATGTCCGCCACCTGGATCACCGGGACCAGCTTGTGGAGCTGTTTTAAAATCTGCTCGATGATGGACTCCTCCCCCCAGCTGACCAGGGTGATGCGGGAGGTCTCCCCGTCCCCCACCGGGGCCACGGTCAGACTTTCGATGTTGAATCCCCGCGCGGAAAAAAGGCCCACCACCCGTGACAACACCCCCGCCTCGTTTTCCACCAACGCTGAAATGACGTGACGCATACCCCTCTCCTAAATCAGAATCATCTCGCTAAGCCCCGCGCCCGCCGGGACCATGGGATAGACATTGGCCTCCCGGTTGACATGGAAATCCATGATCACCGTACCCTCGCTGGCCAGTCCCTTTTCCAGGGTTCCCATCACGTCGGCGGCCCGGTCCGCCCGCAGCCCCAGCGCCCCGTAAGCCTCCGCCAGTTTGACGAAATCCGGGGTGACGGACATGTTCGACTCGGAGTAGCGTCCCTCGTAGAAAAACTGCTGCCACTGACGCACCATGCCCAGATAGCCGTTGTTGAGGATGATCACCTTGACCGGCAGGTCGTACTGGAGGCAGGTGGCGAACTCCTGGATGTTCATCTGGAGGGAGCCTTCCCCGGTGATCAGGATCACCTGGGCGTCCGGCTGGGCCACCTGCGCCCCCATGGCGGCGGGCAGTCCGTAACCCATGGTCCCCAGCCCACCCGAAGTGAGCCAGCGCCGCGGCTGCTGGAAGCCATAGAACTGGGCGGTCCACATCTGGTGCTGTCCCACGTCCGTGGCGATGATGGACTCCCCCCTGGTCAGGATGCACAGGCACTCCAACACGTACTGGGGTTCGATGACCTCCGAGCCTTGGAGGTAGCGGAGGCTGTTTCTTTTCCTCCAGGTTTCGATTTCGTCCCACCAGGGAACCAGATCCTGGGTGCCGGCGAGAAATTCCCGGTTGAGCACCATCTCGTTGAGCTGCGTCAGCACATGCCTGACATCGCCGACGATGGGCAGATCCACCCGGACGTTCTTGGAGATGGAGGTGGGGTCCACGTCGATGTGAATGATGGTGGCATGGGTGGCGAACTCGGAGACCTTGCCGGTCACCCGGTCGTCGAAGCGGGCGCCGATGGCCACCAGCAGGTCGCAGTTGGAGACCGCCATGTTGGCCTCGAAGGTGCCGTGCATCCCCAGCATGCCGATGAAGCGTCCATCCGCGGCCGGAAAGGAACCCAGCCCCATCAGGGTGTTGGTCACCGGAAAATTCAACGCCTGCACCAGTTGCAGCAGCTCCCCGGAGGCATTGGACAAAACCGCGCCCCCGCCCACGTAGAGCAGGGGTTTTCTGGCCTGCTGGAGCAGTTTCGCCGCCCGGCGGATCTGGCCCACGTGGCCATCCAGGGTGGGCTTGTAGGAACGGATCCTGGGCTCGGCGGTGGTGTGGACATATTCGGCGGTGGCCACGGTCACGTCCTTGGGGATATCCACCAGCACCGGACCGGGTCGTCCGGTGCGGGCGATGTAGAAGGCTTCCCGCAGGACACGGGCCAGATCCGCCACGTCCCGCACCAGGAAATTGTGCTTGGTGCAGGATCGGGTGATCCCGACGATATCCGCCTCCTGGAAGGCGTCGTTGCCGATCAGGGGGACGGGCACCTGTCCGGTGATGCAGACCAGAGGGATGGAATCCATGTGGGCCGTGGCCAGGCCGGTCACCGCGTTGGTGGCCCCCGGCCCGGAGGTGACGATGGCGACCCCCACCCGCCCGGTGACGCGGGCGTAGCCGTCGGCGGCGTGGACCGCCCCCTGCTCATGCCGGGTGAGGATGTGCCGCAACCGACCCCTGGCTTTGAAAAGCTCGTCATAGATGTACAAAACGGTCCCGCCGGGATAACCGAATACGGTCTCGACGCCCAGATCCAGCAGGGTTTGAATGACGATTTGCGCGCCCGTCATTTTCACGGTGGTTCACTCCTGATCACTTGAGAAGCCCCCTCGTTGATACGACACATCGGGAAACTATGAAGTTCCCTCCGTGTCGTTGTCAACCGGAGTGGAAAAAAAAATGCCGGGTCAAGGCCGTTCGTTCATGAAACGGTATTCCCGCGTAGCCGCCCCCACATAGAGTTGCCGGGGTCGTCCGATCCCCTCCCCCGCCTCGATCATCTCCTTCCATTGCGTCACCCAGCCGATCATCCGGGCCACGGCGAAAATCACCGTGAACATGTTGTTGGGAATGCCGATGGCCGACTGGATGATGCCGGAATAGAAATCCACGTTGGGATAGAGCTTCTTGGTGACGAAATAGTCGTCCTCCTGGGCGATCCGTTCCAGTTCCAGGGCCAGCTTGAACAGGGGGTCGTTCCCCCGTCCCAACTCGGCCAGGACGTCGTGGGCCGCCTTTTTCAGGATCCGGGCGCGGGGGTCGTAATTCTTGTAGACCCGATGTCCGAAACCCATGAGGCGGAACGGATCCTTGGGATCCTTGGCCCGCTTGATGAACTCGGCGACCCGGTCCACGGAGCCGATCTCCTGCAACATGTTGAGGACCGCCTCGTTGGCCCCCCCGTGGGCCGGACCCCACAACGCCCCGATACCCGCCGAGGCCGCCGCGAAGGGGTTGGCCTGGGAGGAACCGGCCAGACGCACGGTGGAGGTGGAGGCGTTCTGCTCGTGATCCGCGTGGAGAATCAGGATCTGCTCCAGCGCCCGCACCAGGACCGGGGACATCTTGAATCTGGAGCAGGGAACCGAGAAAAGCATGTAGAGAAAATTTTCCACATAGCTCCGCTCGTTATCGGGATAGACAAAGGGCTGTCCGATGGAATATTTATAGGACGCGGCGGCGATGGTGGGGATCTTGGAGATGAGCCGGAAGGCGGAGACCTCCCGATGGCGCGCGTTGTGGACATCCAGGGAGTCGTGATAGAAGGCCGACAGGGCACCCACCACACCCACCATGATGGCCATGGGATGGGCGTCCCGACGATAGCCTTTATAAAAATTCAAAATCTGTTCGTGCAGCATGGTATGGTGTGTGACAGTATCGACGAATCTGGTATACTCCTCCTGATTGGGCAGTTCTCCATGGAGGAGCAGATAGCACACCTCCGGAAAATGGCTGAACTCGGCGAGTTGTTCGATGGGATAGCCCCGATACAGCAACACCCCGGCCTCGCCGTCGATGAAGGTGATCCTGCTTTTGCAGGAGGCGGTGGAGCGAAAGCCCGGATCCAGGGTGAAGATGCCGAATTCTTTATAAAATTTTTCAATATCGACCACAGGAGGTCCCTCTGTGCCCGACTCGATGGGAAACTCCACTTCCTTGCCTGTACGATTGTCACGTATCGTTATCGAATCTACAGCCATAGCGTCTCTCCTGTTTTTGGTCTACAAGTGGTTCATGGGAAAAAATCAAGCCAACCAGGTTGTGTATTCAATCACCGAGTCTGCAACAGAGATCTTAGCAGGATTGGACCCGCAGGGGTAACATTATTAAATTTTCCGGAGTGATCGTATGTTCAACAGCGCCAATAGCCAGATCGACAGACGCCTCAACAGCCTTGAAAAGCACCTCAAACAGGAAAACCCGGTCCTGCTCCAGGTGGTACAGAGTTTCCGGGAGCTGGACCGGGTGGCCTACCGCATGGGCTTGATCAGCCGGGACGACTCCTTCGCCACCCGGGTTCCCTGGTGGCCATTGATCGCGGTGCTGGGCACCTTCTCCTCCGGCAAATCCACCTTCATCAACAGTTTCCTCGGGCAGAAGCTGCAACGCACGGGCAATCAGGCGGTGGACGACAAGTTCACGGTCATCTGCTACAGCAAGGAGGACAAAATCCGCACCCTGCCCGGACTGGCCCTGGACGCGGACCCCCGTTTCCCCTTCTATCAGATCAGCCACCAGATCGAACACGTGGTCGAGGGGGAAGGGAAGCGCATCGACGCCTATCTGCAGCTCAAGACCTGCCCGACGGAAAAACTGTTGGGGAAAATCCTCATCGACTCCCCCGGTTTCGACGCCGACGCCCAGCGCACCTCCACGCTGCGCATCACGGACCACATCATGAGTCTGTCCGATCTGGTACTGGTGTTCTTCGACGCCCGCCATCCGGAGCCCGGCGCCATGAAGGACACCCTGGACCATCTGGTCAAGAACACCATCAACCGTTCCGACTCCAACAAGTTTCTGTTCATCCTGAACCAGGTGGACTGCACGGTGCGGGAGGACAACCTGGAAGACGTGACCGCCGCCTGGCAACGGGCGCTGGCCCAGTCCGGTCTGACCGCGGGGCGCTTTTTCCAGATCTACAACCTGGATGTCGCCCACCCCATCGAGGAGGAGACCCTGCGCACCCGCTATCTGAACAAGCGGCAGGAGGACATGAATGAAATCGAGGAACGAATCCGGCGGGTGGAGGTGGAACGGGCCTATCGGATCATCGGCGTGCTGGAACACACCGCCAAACTCATCTCCAACCAGGCGGTCCCCATGCTGGGCAATCTGCTGCGACGCTGGCGCAAGAACACCCTGATCCTGGACGCCATCCTGTTGGCGCTCCTCGTTTCCGGCGCCCTGGGTCTGTTCCTCTCCGGCTATCCCGTCGCCTCCTGGCTCGACATCAACACCTGGCTGCTCCAGGAACCCTGGATCCAGGTCGCGGCGGGCACGGTGGCGGTGGCGCTGGTTTCCGGGGTGGGATTCCTCCATTTCATGCTGCGCAAGCTGACGGCCAAACACATCCTCCGGCAGCTCCCCAAAGAGATCAAGGAACCGGACCTGCTGGAATACATCAGGAACGGTTTCAAAAAGAACACCCGTCCCTTCCGTCTGCTCCTGAACATCCACCCCGCCGGATGGGGCAACTTCGCCAAAATGAGAGTCGAAAAGGTGCTGAAGAACACCGATCAGTATGTGCAGAACCTGAACGATCAGTTCACCAATCCATCGGGACGCGAGAACGCCACCAACCCGATCATCCAGTTGGATGTGGATTGACCCTCGACAACCCTCTTACAGCCGCCAGGATCCGCCTGGCGGCTCGCAGCGAAAAAAAATGCGGGTGTGGTTGATCAATGCTCAATAGACTCCCCTTGACGTTGAAGGCTCTGCTGGCCACGGCCCTGGTGACCTTCGCCACCTGGAGCCTGCTGGACGTGATCCAGACCAATCATCTGCGCACCATTTTCCATGACCGGCTCTCCTCGGTGCTGGGGGAGAAGGCCGCCGCCAACCGGATCCTGTTCGACAACCACATCCGCGCCTACCACCAGTCCGTCCGTCTGCTGACGGCGCAGAAGAACTTTTTGGATTACGTCGAACGGTGGCCCCAC
>JADGCR010000083.1 GCA_015228895.1 Magnetococcales bacterium | reverse complement strand
TTCGTAATCTGCTTTCTGTTTCCGATCGGGACAGCGCTTTGCGGATCGCGGGTGACGAGATCGACATTCTCCTGGAACTGTCAGCGTTCATGCAATATTTTCGTCCGGGCATCACGGCTTGGCGTCCCGCACCGATTTTGGTCAATTTCGGTTATACCGGCACCATGGGGCATCCCCGTATGGCGGACTACAAAATCACCGATCCCATCGCCTCCCCGGTCTGTCAGATGGAGGATCACTTCACCGAGACCTTGGCTTGTCTGCCCCACTGCATTCAGCCCAATGATCGCACCCGCACCATTGCTGCGCCACCATCACGGCGGGAAGCGGGTCTTCCGGAAGCGGGTTTCGTCTTTTGCAGTTTCAATCAGAGCCTGAAAATCAATCCGGAGAGTTTTTCTGTGTGGTGTCGATTGCTGCAAGAAGTGGAGGGGAGTGTGCTGTGGTTGCCGCAATATGCGCCCGGTACCATGGACAATCTGCGACAGGAGGCCGGTCGGCGGAGTGTCGATCCCGCCCGACTGCTGTTCGCTCCCAGGACGCCTGTCCTGGCAGACCATTTTGGCCGATTGACCCTGGCGAACCTGGCCCTGGATACCTGCCCGTACAACTCCCATACCACGGCCAGTGACGCCCTGTGGAGCGGTGTGCCACTGGTCACGAAGACGGGCCAAACCTTTGTCAGCCGTATCGCCGCCAGCCTGTTGCATGCGGTGGGTCTGCCGGAACTGGTCACCCACTCCTGGGAGGCGTATTTCGAACTGGCCCTGGAACTGGCCCGCAATCCGGCGCGTCTGCGAGGGATCCGGGAGCGGTTGTGGGTCAATCGTCTGACCCACCCCCTGTTTGATACCCGGCGGTTTACTCGCGATCTGGAACGGCTGTTTGAACGCATGTGGCAGGATCATGGGGCGGGGATCAAGGAACCGATCGTGTTGGAAGACGGGTTGACCTCATGACCAGGCAATCCCACCGCGTCAAATCTGTGCAACAGGCGTTGCAAAAGGCGGCCACGCTCCAGCGGTCCGGTCGGTCGCAAGCGGCGGCGGCCCTCTATCGGCAGGTGTTGCACGCCATGCCCCTGCACCCGGAGGCCAACCACAATCTGGGAAGGCTGGCACTTCGGGACGGTGATTTCCTGGTCGCCTTCACCCACTGCAAAAGAGCGCTGGAAGTCGATCCCGCCTCTGCCGGGCATTGGTTGTGTTGCCTGGAGGTGTTGCTGCAGAACGGTGAGCCGGAGGCGTTCGAGCAGGTTTTGGCCCAGGGACGCCAGATGGGCTTGCAGGGAGAGGCGGTGGAGCGACTGATCCAGCGTCTGGACCAGGAGAAACTGGCGCGCAGGCAGTTGATCGAATTGTTCAATCAGGGACGTTACCCGGAAATGGAACGTGTCGCCGGAGGGATGACCGAACGGTTGCCCGGACAGGCCGTTGGCTGGAAAATGCTGGGTGTGGCCCGTTTGCGGCAGGGGCGGCTCGACGAGGCGCTTGAACCGTTGCGAAAAGCCCTTGCGTTGCTGCCTGGGGATGCGGAGGTTCACGGGTTGATCGGCTGCACACATCACGAGTCGGGCCATCTGGACGCCGCCGAGACTGCCTATCGCCGCGCTCTGGAACTTCATCCGGGTAGCGTCGATTTTCACAACAATCTCGGACTGCTGCTCCACGATCAGGGCCGCTTTGACGACGCCGGAGCGGCGTTTCGACAGGCGCTGGGGCTGCAACCGGAGTGTGCCGAGGCGCATTACAACCTGGGCAACACCCTGCGGGAGCGAAACCGGCTGTCCGACGCTGAAACCAGCTATCGCTTGGCCTTGACCCACCAGCCGGATTGCGTCCCGGCCTTGTGCAATCTGGGCCTCACCCTGCACGAACAATTCCGTCTGGACGAAGGGGAGATTTGTCTGCGACTGGCCTTGGAACGCCAGCCGGACCATCTGGAAAGCCTGATGAATCTGGGAGACACTCTTTTCGTCCAGAAACGCTACGTCGAGGCCGGAGAGATTTTCCGGAGGGTGTTGCGCCTGAAACCGGATGCGGACAACGCCCTGAGCAGTGCCTCCCACTGCGCGATGATGGTGTGTCAATGGCAGGGAGTTACCGGGGATGTGGCGGCGCTCCGCGAGGCCGTGGCGCAAGGGGTGGTGGAACAGCCGTTCTCCCTGTTGGCCCAGTTCGACGAAGGGGCCGTGCATCGTCGGGCCAGTCGGGCGTATGTCGTCAAGTACGCGGAAAAAATACTCCGCTCTCCCCCTCTGGTGGATCCGGCCCGTCACCCCCGGCGGAAGCGAATCCGGATCGGTTATCTGTCCGCCGATTTTCGGGAGCATCCGGTCACCCAACTGCTGGCCGCGGTCATCGAGGCCCACGACAGGGAACGGTTTGTCGTGCATTGCTATTCTTACGGTCCCGACATGGAAGACGCGGGACGCCAGAGGATCATCCGGGCGAGCGATGTTTTTCGCGATTTGCACGCCCTGTCCGACCACGACAGCGGGCTGCGCATCGCCGGGGACGGGATTGACATCCTGTTCGAGTTGACCGGATTCATGCAACATTTCCGGCCCCGGATCACCGCGTGGCGTCCGGCACCGATCCTGGTCAATTTCGGTTACCCCGGCACCATGGGCCATGCCCGCATGGCGGACTACAAGATCACGGACCCGATTGCCACCCCCCTTGACGGTGTGGATGATTTCAGCGAAACCATGGCCTTTCTGAACCACTGCATCCAACCCAACGACCGCACCCGGCCCATCGGTCCCATCCCGTCACGGGGGGAGGCCGGGTTGCCGGAGGAGGGGTTTGTCTTTTGCAGTTTCAACCAGAGCTACAAGTTCAACCCGGAAAGTTTCTCGGTGTGGTGTCGCCTGCTCGATGCGGTTCCCGGCAGTGTGCTCTGGTTGGCCACTCCCAATGACGTTGCCGTCGGTCATTTGCGCCAGGAGGCCGCGTCACGGGGGGTGGATCCCGACCGGCTCCGGTTCGCCCCCCGCACCCCGACCCTGGCGGACCATTTCGGTCGTCTGACCTTGGCCCATCTGGCTTTGGACACCTTTCCGTTCAACTCCCACACCACCGCCAGCGACGCGTTGTGGAGCGGCGTGCCGATGATCACGAGGCAGGGCGCCACGTTTGTCAGTCGCATTGCCGCCAGCCTGTTGCACGGGGTGGGGTTGCCGGAGTTGGTCACGGGGAGCTGGGAGGAGTATTTCGAACTGGCGGTGGCTCTGGCCCGTGATCCGGTGCGTTTGCAGGGGTTGCGGGAGCGGCTGTGGGTCAATCGTCTGACCCATCCCCTGTTTGATACGGAACGGTTTGCGCGGGATCTGGAGCGGATATGCGAACGCATGTGGCAGGATCACGGCGCGGGCAGAAAAGAGATGATCGTGCTGCGATGAGGCCATCATGACCGGACACGCCACGCTTTTGCACCTCAAGGCGCTGCTGGAAGCCGATCCGGCCCAGGAGCGACACTGGCTGAACTATCTCGAAGCCCTGATGAACGGTGGTCATCTGGAAGTGGCGGGACAGATGTTGGAACAAGGGAGACGGTCGGGTTTGCAGGGGGAAGGGTTGGAGTCGCTGGCAGAGCGCCTGGTCCGTGAAAGCGAAGAGATGAATCGGATCATCGGGTGTTTCAATCAGGGTCTTCTTTCCGATGTGGAGCGGTTGGCCGGCACCGTGACGGAGCGTTGTCCCGGGCATGGGCTCGCCTGGAAACTGTTGGGACTGGCGCGCATGGGTCAAGGGGAGATGGCCGCCGCCGTGGCTCCCCTGCGGAACGCCCGGGAAGCCCTGCCACGGGATGATGAGGTGCATCGCGCTCTGGGTTTGACCTGGTACGCTCTGGAGCGCCATCCGGACGCGGAGCGGGCGTTTCGTCACTCCCTGGCGATCGTGCCGGATGATCCGGTCACGTTGTACAATCTTGGTAATCTGTTGAAGTTGCAGGGCCGTTTGGAGGAAGCCGAGTCCAGCTATGGACGCGCCCTGGAACTCCAGCCGGATTTTGCCCAGGCTTGCAACAATCTGGGTCTGCTCCTCTGCGAGCAGGACCGTCTGCCGGAGGCCGGGCAGTTGTTGCGGCGTGCCGTGGCGCTCGCGCCGGATTATTTCGATGGTCTGTACAATCTTGGCAACACCCTCGACCGGCTGGGAGAGGTCGTCGAAGCCGAAGCGGCGTTCCTGCAGGCGTTGCGGATCAAACCGGACGCTTATCTGGCATGGAACAACCTGGGCAATCTGCTGGCAGAGCAGAAACGCTATGAGGAGGCCGAGGCCGCATATCGGCGGACCTTGGCCATTCAACCGGACTATGGCAACGCATTGGGGCATGCCTGTTTTTATGCCCAGTACAATTGCAATTGGCAAAATACCAGTTCAGATGTTCATGCCATCAGCAAGGCGTTGGAGCGAGGGGTGGCCGTGCCACCGTTCACTCTGCTCTCTTGCCTGGATGATGGTTTATTGTTGCGACGGGCGAGCGGTTTGTCCTGCGCAGAACTGGTCGGTCCCATCTTGACAACCCGTTTTCTGGTGGAGCCCAAGCCATATCCCCGGCGGGAACGGCTGCGCATCGGGTATTTGTCTGCCGATTTTCGCAATCATCCTGTCACTCAAGTGTTTGCGGGTGTGTTGGAAAAGCATGACAGAGATCGTTTTGTTGTTTATTGCTACGCTTATGGAGTAGAGACTCAGGATGAAGGTCGCCAACGCATTACCAGGTCATGCGACATATTGCGCAATCTGGTTTCACTGTCCGACGCGGAAAGCGCCGCTCGGATCGTTGGAGATGGAATCGACATTCTGGTCGATTTCACCGGCTATACTCAATTCTTCCGCCCAGGTATCATCGCGCGCCGCCCGGCACCGATCATCGTCAATTTTGGCTTTCCCGGCAGCTTGGGGCATCCACGTATGGCGGACTATCGGATCAGTGATCCCATCGTCTCTCCTCCACATATGGCCGAACATTTCAGTGAAACGTTGGCACTGTTACCCAACTGCTTTCAGGTTCATGAACGAGAACGAACCATTGATTGGCGTCAGACACGTATCGCGTCCTGTTTGCCAGAGGATGGATTTATTTTTTGCAGCTTCAATCAAAATTATAAATTCAGCGCCGCGATTTTTGAACTCTGGTGTCGGTTGTTGCATGCAGTCGGCGACAGTGTGCTGTGGCTGCCGGAAGCCGGCATGACCGCCATGACCAACTTGCGTCAGGAGGCGACGCGCCATGGTGTGGATTCAGGTCGATTGCTGTTTGCCCCCAGAACCCGGACCTTGGCGGAACATTTGGGCAGATTGTCTTTGGCGGATCTGGCATTGGACACCTTTCCGTTCACGTCGCATACCACTGGCGGCGATGCCCTGTTGAGCGGAGTTCCACTGATCACCAGGATCGGTGACAGTTTCGTCAGTCGTGTTGCCGCCAGCATGCTCCATGCGGCAGGTTTGCCTGAACTGGTCACGCACAGTTGGGAAGAATATTATGAACTGGCTCTGGATCTGGCCCGCAATCCCCACCGTTTGCAGGCGCTGCGTGAGCGGTTGTGGTTGAATCGTTCGACCCATCCCTTGTTTGACACCGAACGGTTTACGCGGGATCTGGAGCGGCTTTATGAACGCATGTGGCTGGATCATGGGCAGGGAAAGCGGGAGATGATCGTGTTGAAGGATGGCGAGCCATGACCGAGGGGCGGGCGGGTCGGTGGCAGGAGACGGAAAGGGCCTGCCGGGAACTCCTGGAAACCCAGCCCGGTCATCCTGAGGCCAACCACACTGTTGGCATGCTGGCGGTGCGGGATGGGCGGCCCACGGCGGGCTTGCTGTACCTCAAGGCGGCTTTGGAAACGGCTCCGGAGACGGAGCGATACTGGCTCGGTTATATCGAAGGCCTGTTGCGGAGTGGTCGTCTGGAGTTGGCCCTGTTGACGTTGTCCCAGGGACAACGATTCGGATTGCGGGGCGAGACGGTGGATGGGTTGCGGGAACATGCGCTGCGGGAACAGCGGATGGTCGCCAGGATGATCGAACTGTACCATGAGGGAAAGTATCCGGAAGTGGCCCGACTGGCCTTGGAGATGACCGGACGTTGGCCGGCCTCTGGTGTGGGTTGGAAATGGTTGGGTCAGGCGCTTCTGATGCAGGGGCGGATGGAAGAGGCGGTGGTGCCGTTGCAAAACGCCGTGGAGGGGTTGCCGGAAGAGCCGGAAATCCAGTTTCTTCTGGGTTTGGCCTGGCATGGATCGGGCCATTTCGTCGCAGCGGAGGATTGCTATCGGCGGGTGTTGGAGCGTGTGCCGGAACAGACCGACGCCCGCTATCACTTGGGGTTGCTGTTGGCGGGTCGGAAGCGTCTGGCCGAGGCCGAGGAGACGTACCGCGCTTTGTTGAGCACCGCCCCGGATCATCTCATGGGGCTGAACAATCTGGGAGTGCTGTTGCAGGAAATGCATCGCTTCGAGGAGGCCGAAGTGGTGTTGCGCATCGCACTGGGCACGCACCCGGACCAT
The DNA here is from genome assembly GCA_015228895.1 of Magnetococcales bacterium. Next base: position 2,388 of record JADGCR010000083.1, on the reverse strand, counting down.
GCGGACACCCATAATCATCTGGGCAATCTGCTGTTCGCCCGGAGACGTTTCCAGGCTGCCGAGGCCGCCTATCGGCAGGCTCTCGCGTTGCATCCGGACCATGTGGATGCCTGCAACAATCTGGGGGTGGCGTTGGCCGCGATGCAACGGTACGCGGAGAGCGAGGCGTGCTATCGGCAGGCATTGCGACTGCGACCGGACCATGCGGACGCCCACAACAATCTGGGGAATCTGCTGGTCGCCCTGCACCGTCACCCGGAGGGGGAGGTGGCTTACCGGCAGGCGTTGCGCATCCGGCCGGAGTATGCCGAAGCCTGGAACAATCTGGGCAATTTCTTGAAGGAGGTGCGCCGTTTCACCGAGGCGGAGGAGGCTTACCGTCAGGCGTTGGCCATTCGTCCCGATTATGCCGACGCCCTCAACAATCTTGGGGTGTTGTTGCAGAGTTGGCAGCGTTATGTCGAAGCGGAGGAGGTGTTTCGACAGGCGCTGCGCATCCAACCGGATCATGGCTATTTTCTGGGACAGGCCCTCCAGTGCGCTCAATCCGTCTGCCGTTGGCAACGACTGCGGGAAGACGGGGAGGGGATTCGCAGAGCATTGGCCGGGGGAGGGGCCTTGCAACCCTTTACCATGCTTATGTTGACGGATGACGGGATGCGGTTGCGCCAGGTGAGCGCGGCGCACGTGGCAACACAGGTGGGATGGCTGCTGGACACCCCACCGATGGTGGAGCCATGGCACCACCCCCAGAGGGAGCGGTTGCGCATCGGGTATCTGTCGGCCAATTTTCGCAACCACCCCATCACTCAGTTGTTGGCCGCGGTCATCGAGGCCCACGACCGGGAGCGGTTTGTCGTTTATGGCTATTCCTATGGGCTGGATGTCCAGGATGAGGGGCGTAGGAGGATCGTCAATGCCTGCGACCATTTCCGTAATCTGACCGGGGTTCCGGATCGTGACAGCGCCCGGATGATTGCCGACGACGGGATCGATATCTTGTTGGAACTGTCCGCATTCATCCAGGATTTCCGCCCGGAGATCACAGCCTTCCGTCCCGCCCCCATTCTGGTCAATTTTGGGTATCCCGGAACCATGGGCCACGAACGCATGGCGGACTACAAAATCACCGATGGGATTGTCACACCCATTGAGGCGCTGGCCCATTTCAGTGAGACGATGGCTTTTTTGCCCCACTGCATCCAGCCCAATGACCGCCGGGAGATCCTCCCTCCCCCGACGAGGAGCGCGGCGGGTTTGCCGGAGGAGGGGTTTGTCTTCTGCTGTTTCAATCAGAGCGTCAAATTCAATCCGGAGAGTCTGGAGGTTTGGTGCAGGTTGCTGCTGGCCATACCGGGGAGCGTGTTGTGGCTGTCCCGGCTCAATCCGGTGGCGATCACCAATCTGCGTGGCGTGGTCGGAGCGCGGGGGATCGATCCCGATCGTTTGGTGTTCGCCCCCAGGACACCCACTCTGGAGGCGCATCTGGGGCGACTCGCCCTGGCGGACTTGGCGCTGGATACCTTTCCTTTCAACTCCCATACCACGGCCAGCGACCTCCTCTGGGCCGGGGTTCCCTTGATCACCAGGATGGGTACCACTTTTGTCAGTCGTGTGGCCGCCAGCCTTTTGCACGCGCTGGGTTTGCCGGAACTGGTGACCCGCAGTTGGGATGATTATTATGTCCTGGCATTGCGTTTGGCCCGGAATCCGGATATTCTGCGAGCGTTGCGCAAGCGATTGTGGGACAATCGCCTGACCCATCCCTTGTTCGATACCCAGGTGTTTGTGGAAGGAGTGGAACGGATTTTTGAGCGGATGTGGCAGGATCACGGTCAAGGAAAGCGTGAGATGATTGTATTGGGTGTTAACGAAAGCCATGAGTTTGCTCATGGGGGTTGATGATTTCCGAGATGGTCCTGTTTAAAAAATTTGACTTTCTCATAATGCAGGTGTAATTTTAACGAATGCCTTAAAAATGTTTCACGGTGTCATAATACACACATAACCAGGTGTTCTTTTTAATCGTGTTATCAGGATCAACGCATGGCTCTCCCTGTTTTATATAAAAATCCAATCCCGTTCAACGCCGAGGTGGTGGGTTTGCGGCAGCTCAAGTCCCGTGGTGATTATTTTTTCGCGCGCGACGCGCATCAGGTGCCGGCCTACGCGCATGAATTTTCCATTGGGTGCATGCATTATCCTATCGTGTTTGTCTACGACGGCGATGGTGTAGTCATGCCATTGTTTTTGCTTGGGTTTCGTGAAGGAGAAAATCGATTTGTCGATCATGCCGGCCAATGGCTGGTTGATTATGTGCCGGCCTACGTGCGGAGGTATCCGTTTGTGCTGGAGGAGAACGGAAGAGATGACCCCTCCGTGTGGATC
>JADGCR010000082.1 GCA_015228895.1 Magnetococcales bacterium | reverse complement strand
GTCCGCATCTACGGATATGCCTCAGCCCATGAGCTGCAGGGCCAACCGATGGAGATCCTCAACAGCGGCCACTCCCCCGCGCCTCTCTCCCGGACCATCCGGGACAACGTGCGCACCGGGCGGAAATGGACGGGGGAGATGCTCAACCAGTGCAAGGACGGCTCTCAGGTGTGGGTGCGGCAACATTTCGCCCCCATCCAGCAGGAGGATGGCGCCATCCATCATTACCTGGTCATCCTGGAGGATGTGACGGAACTGCGCCTGCACCGGGAGAATCTGGAACAAACCGTCCTGGAGCGTACCGCGGAACTGGAAAAATCCCGTGACGCCGCGGAAGCGGGAGCAAGGGCCAAGGCCACCTTTCTGGTCAACATGAGCCACGAAATCCGCACCCCCATGAACGGCGTCCTGGGCATGGCGGATCTGATCATGCAAACCTCCCTGACCCGGCAGCAACGCCATTACGTCGAGACCATCCACCGCTCCGGACACATGCTGCTGCGCATCATCAACGACATTCTGGATCTCTCCAAAATTCAGGCCGGCCAGTTGACGATGGAGATGTTGCGGTTCGATCTGAACCAGGTGCTCGGCGATATCTGCGCGATCTTCTCGACTCAGGCCAAACGCAACGGATTGGATTTCGTCTGCAAACTGGCCGAGACGGTCCCCTTGCATCTGCTGGGGGATCCCTATCGACTGAATCAGGTGCTGTTCAATCTCATCGGCAACGCCATCAAGTTCACCGAGCGGGGTTCCGTGGTGTTGTCGATGGAGATCGTCCAGTTGCGGAAAGTGGACGTAGTGTTGCGCTTCCAGGTGCAGGACACGGGCATCGGGATCTCGCCCGATTATCAACCCCGGATCTTCGAAACCTTCTCCCAGGAAGACCCGTCCGTTTCACGCAAATTTGGCGGCACCGGACTGGGGTTGGCCATTTCCAGGGAACTGGTCCTCAGGATGGGGGGCGACCTGTGGATGGAGAGCGTGCCTGGCCAGGGTTCGACGTTCCGGTTCACGGTGCGCTTCGGCAGGCAACAGCGGGGGGACCGGCGGGAGATCTGCGCCTGGCAGGGCCAACAACGGCTCGCCACACCGGACAACCTGACCTTCAGTGGCCGCATCCTGCTGGTGGAGGACAACCCGGTCAATCAGGAAGTGGCGGTGGCCACGCTGGAGAGGTTCGGTTGCCAGGTCACGGTGGCCGGCAACGGTCAGCAGGCATTGTCCCTGTTTCGCGCCGCGGTCCCCGGCTTCGACGCGATTTTCATGGATTGCGAAATGCCCGTCATGGACGGCTTCGAGACCACCCGACAGCTGCGTCTCATGGAACAACAGGCGGGCGTGGCGCCCACCCCGATCATCGCCCTGACCGCCCATGTGCTGCAGGAGAGCCGGGATCGGTGCAACGGGGTGGGGATGGATGACTATCTGCAAAAACCCTTCAGTCAATCGGAAATGGGCGTCATACTGAACCGATGGCTGGTGCACGCCCACCCCGACACCCGGGAGGAGACGCCCGCCGGCGCGCCGGAGGATGCGCATGCGGACGGGGAGAGCGCTCCCGTCGCTCCGGTCCTGGATCAAGTGGTCGTGGAACGGATTCTGGAGTTGGCCCGCAAGGGAGGGGGCGATCTGCTGGACCGGATGTTGGACCACTATCTGACGCGCACGCCCGAACTGCTGGCGGAACTGCAACTGGCTTTGCGGCAGAACGATTCCGAAGGGGTGCGGGTGGCCGCCCACACCCTGAAATCCTCCAGCCTGACCATGGGGGTCGCCCGTCTGGCCGAACTGGGGAGAACCATGGAGAGGGCGTGTACCGATCTGCCCCTGGCCGCCCAACATTTCCTGCTGAGCGGTCCCGTTTTCGCTGAAGCCGTCACGGCGCTTGAGGCGCTGCGCCGGTCGCAGCAGACAAGGAGAGACGCATGAGTGATCTGGCCGGAAAACTGAAAAATCCCCTGGTGTTGATCGTGGATGACGATCTGCTGCAACGGTTGCCCATGCGGGAGGCGCTGGAGCAGGACGGCTTTCGCGTGGAAGAGGCGGAAAACGGCAAGCAGGCCTTGGAAATGATCGAGACCAGACGTCCCGATCTGGTGATCTCCGACGTGGTGATGCCCAGGATGAATGGCTTCGCCTTGTGCCAGATGATCCGGAAACGGGATGGGCTGGAGCATCTTCCGGTCGTCCTGGCCACCTCCCTGGATGACGTGGCGTCCATTCAGCACGCCTATCAGGAGGGGGCGACGGATTTCATCACCAAGCCCATCAACTGGGGGTTGCTGGGGTACAGGGTACGCTACATCCTGCGGGGCGCCCGTACCGCCCAGGCCCTGGCGGACCGGGAGTTGGAGCTGCTGCGCACCCGGATGGAGATCATCCGTCGCCTGGGTCGGGCCGCGGAGTACCGGGACAACGAAACCGGCCTGCATATCCATCGCATGAGCCACTACTCCGCGTTGCTGGGCGCGGCCCTGGGGCTCTCCGCCCACGATCAGGAGCTGCTGCTCCACGCGGCCCCCATGCATGACATCGGCAAGATCGGCATCCCGGACCGCATTCTCCTGAAACCGGGCAGGTTGACCACGGACGAGTTCACCGTGATGAAAACCCACACGATCCTGGGGGGCGAACTGCTGGATCAGGAACCCTCCCTGCTGTTGCGCACCGCCCACACCATCGCCCTGACCCACCATGAACGGTGGGACGGCATGGGCTATCCCCATGGTCTGTCGCAGGAGAGGATTCCCCTGATGGGCCGCATTTGCAGTCTGGCCGACGTGTTCGACGCCCTCACTTCCCGTCGGCCCTACAAGCAGCCCTGGAGCGTGGAGGAGGCGGTGAGCGAAATCCAGCGTTGTTCCGGCGCCGCCTTCGACCCGGAACTGGTGCGGGTGTTCCTGGAGATCCTGCCGGAAATCGTGAAAATCAAGCATGCCTACCCCGACATGGATCACTCCGCTCCATGAACGCCCCGGGTCACTCTTTTCTCAAGGGGAATGGATCATGGCCGTCATTCTGATCGTGGAAGACGATCCTGGAACCCGGCTGTTCCTGGAGGCCCTGCTGCTGCAGGAGGCCTACCATGTCATCATGGCGGCCAACGGCCTCGAAGCGTTGCAGCGCATGGAGGAGCGCGCCTGCGACCTGGTGCTGATGGACATACAGATGCCGGAGATGGATGGCTATGAGGTCTGCCGCTTGCTCAAGGAGGGGGAGCGGACCCGGGAGATTCCGGTGTTGTTTGTCACCGCCAAGTCTGAGGTGGCGGATGAGATTCAGGGGTTTGAGCTGGGGGCGGCGGACTATCTGGTCAAGCCGGTCAGCCCCCCCGTTGTCCTGGCCAGGGTCAAGACCCACATCGAAATGAAACAACGGGGGGACCTGCTGGCCCACTATGTGAAAATCGTCGACAAATACGTCATCACCTCCGCCACCGATCCCCGCGGCGTCATCACCTACGCTTCCGACGCGTTCTGCCAGATCTCCGGCTACTCCAGGGAAGAACTGGTGGGACAACCCCACAGCATCATTCGTCATCCCGACATGCCCTCCGCCTTTTTCCAGACCATGTGGGAGACGCTGCTCCAGGGTGAGCAGTGGAGCGGCGAAATCAAGAATCTCACCAAGGATGGCGGCCACTACTGGGTGGACGTGCATATCGAACCCAACAAGACCGATGATGGCAGGATCACCGGCTTCACCTCGATCCGACACAACATCACCGACAAGAAACGGATCGAGGAGCTCTCCGTCACGGACCGTCTGACCCAACTGTACAACCGCCTGATGCTGGATGAAGCCTTCTCCAACGAAATCGCCCGCGCCGGTCGCTTCAAACACCCCCTGTCGGTCATCCTGTGCGATGTGGATCATTTCAAAAGCGTCAACGACACCTTCGGCCATCAGGTGGGGGACGAGGTGCTCGTGCATCTGGCCCAACTGCTGCGCGCCAATGTCCGCAAGTTCGACATCCCCGGTCGCTGGGGTGGCGAGGAGTTTCTGATCATCTGCCCGGAAACGGACACCGCCGGCGCGATGGCCTTGGCGGAAAAACTCCGCCAGGCAATCGCCGCCCACGATTTTCCGGTGGTGGGTCACAAAACCAGCAGCTTTGGCGTAGGCAGCCTCAAGCCCAACGAAACCACCAACGCCCTGGTGCACCGGGTGGACGCGGCGCTCTACCGGGCGAAACGGAACGGACGCGACCGGGTGGAACTCGCCGTGGCCGCGTTCTCCTGAGGGCGTTTCATTCGGGGTGGGTTGCGTCGTCCAGCACGATGATCTCCCTTTTCCCCGCGGCGTGATCTCGCCACATCCGTTCATACAGGCGTTCCAGATCGCGGGTGAACCGTTCCGTGTCAAACAGCGGGTGGGTCAGGCGGTTTGCCCGGAGACGTTCCCGCAGGTTCGACAAACGGTCCGGATGCCGGGCCAGCTCCAGGGCCACTCCCCGATACGCCTCCCAGGTCGAGGTGATCAGCTCCGGCAAACCCACGTTATGCAACAGACTGCCCGCGACCCGACTGACAAAGGTATCCCCCATGCGGGTCAGCAACGGCACCCCGCTCCACAAGGCGTCCCGACCCGTGGTGTGGGAGGTGCAGGGAAAGGTGTCCAGCGCCAGATCCGCCAGGCTCAACCGGCCCAGGTGTCGCGCCATGGGCACCCTGGGGGCGAAAATCAGCCGGACGGGCTCCACCCCCCGCAGCGCCGCCCTCTCCCGCAGGTTGGAGCGGGCGACCGGGTTGGGTTGGGCGAGCCACAGCACGCTCTCCGGCACCTCGCGCAGCAGGTGGCACCAGAGATCGAAACACTCCGGGGTCAGTTTGTAGGTCTGATTGAAACAGCAGAACACGAAAGCGCTTTCGGGCAGACGCGCCTCGGCCCGGCTGGGGGGGGTGGCGCCGGGGCGTCGGGGATCGTACAGGACCGCGCTGTCGGGCATCAAGGCCAGTCGTTCGCTGAACTGGTCGGCCATGTGGGGCGGGGAGAGAATCCCGTCGCTGATCTTGTAGTCCGCCAGACGAGGGTGGCCCATGCTGCCTGGATGACCGAAGTTGACCAGGATGGGCGCCGGACGGCGCGCGGCGATCTCCAGACGGAAATGCTGCATGATGCCGGTCAGGTCGATGAGCAGATCGATTCCATCGTCGGCGATCCGCCTGGCGGCGGCCTGATCGGACAACGGGGTCAGATCGCGGAACTGGTCGCACCCCGCGACGATGCGCCGGCGTCCCGCGTCGTCGCTCTCGGGTCCATAGGCGTAGGCGTACACGATGAAGCGCCCCCTGTCGTGGGACTCGAGGACCGGCGCCATGACCTGGGTGACCGGGTGATTGCGGAAGTCCGCCGAAGCGTATCCGATGCGCAGACGTTCCCGCCGGGGGTGGTGGTCGGGGTCCACCATGGGAGGGGCGTTCAGCAGGGGAGCGAACAGCCAGGTGACATACAGGCCGTTCGCCCGGCGCAACACCGCGCCATCGTCGAACGACGGCAGGGAGAGCAACGGGAAGGGGGCGAGGGGCACCCCCCGGCGCAGCAGGGCGTCCATGGCCCGCGCGTCTGCATCCAGAGAGCGCCAGTGAGCGTTGAACTGGGCGCAGTGAACCGCCTGGCTCAAGGCCAATCCATGCTCCGGGTCCTGTTCCACCGCCTGGCGGAAGGTGGCCTCGGCCTCGGGAAACCGCTGCCGCTCCTCCAGGAGACACCCCAGATTGAACAGCACATCGGCGGAACGGGGTTGACAGCGCAAAGCGTGCCGAAAGGAGGCCTCGGCCTCGGCGTGACGGTGCGTTCCCATCAGCAGGTTGCCCAGATTGTTGTGGGCCTCGGCGTAGTCGGGCTGGATCCTGAGCGCGGTCTGGAGCAGGCTTTCGGCCTCCTTCAGACGCTCCCGGGCCTGCAGGGCGTTGCCCAGATTGTTCAGGATTTCCGCGTCGCCGGGCTGCTTCTCCAGGGCGCGGCGCAGATGGGCTTCCGCCTCCCGGAACGCGCCCTGTTCCTGCAGGAGCGCGCCCAGATTGCACAGGATGGCGGGGTGATCCGGCAGGAGTTCCAGCGCCTGGTGGTAACAGGTGGCGGCCTCCTCCAGCCGGTTCAACCCCTGGAAGGCGTTGCCCAGATTGTTGTACAGGGCGGCGTAGGAGGGGGGCGGCGCGGGTGCCGACTGTCGCCTCCGGGCCAGAACCTGCGCCGCGATTTCGGGTTGCCGGTGGGACAGCAACGCCTCCAGGTAGCTGAGCCAGTACTGCTCCACCGTGGGATCGGCCTGCAGGGCGGCCTGGAAATGGGACAGACCGGCGGCCGGTTCCCCCGCCTGGACGGCCAGCGCCCCCAAGCGGTGCCGTGTCTCCCCGTGTTCGGGAAAATGGCGCAAAATCGTCAGGTAGCGCTGTTCGGCCTCCGCCAGATGACCGGACTGGTGCAGGGCGATCGCCTGTCCGAGGGCCTCGTCAAGGGTCTGGATTGTTGGGTGCTGCATGGTTTTTTGGTCCCATGGCTGCTGGTTCGTTACGAAACGCCTTGTTTTTCCACCGACTGTTGGCTACTCTTGATCCCTTCGCCGTTGCCCATCGTCACACCCAGTGGAGACCCCTTTTATGTCACCCCAAACCCTTTTTCACAAGATCTGGCATGATCATGTCATCCGCACCGAGGCGGACGGGACCTGTCTGTTGTATGTGGATCGTCATCTGGTCCACGAGGTGACCAGCCCCCAGGCTTTCGAGGGGTTGCGGCTGGCGGGGCGCGAGGTGTTTCGCCCCAATCTCACCTTCGCGGTGCCGGATCACAATGTCCCGACCCGCGATCTGGAACTGGGCATATTGGATCCGGTGGCCCGTCTGCAGGTGGAGACCCTGAACGAAAATTGCGCCCGGTTCGGGGTGACGGAGTTCGGCATCGGCGATCCCCGGCAGGGGGTGGTGCATGTCATGGCTCCGGAACAGGGGATCACCCTGCCGGGGTTGATCGTGGTGTGCGGGGATTCCCATACCGCCACCCACGGGGCGTTTGGCGCGCTGGCCTTCGGCATCGGCACCTCGGAGGTGGAGCATGTCCTGGCCACCCAGACCCTGCCCCAGAAAACGCCCAAGACCATGCGCGTCGTGGTGGACGGGGCGTTGCCCCTTGGCACCACGGCCAAGGATCTGATCCTGCATATCATCGGCGCCATCGGCACGGCGGGAGGGACCGGGTACGTCATCGAATTCGCCGGACCGGTCATCAGCGCCCTCTCCATGGAGGGACGGATGACGGTGTGCAACATGGCCATCGAGGCGGGGGCGCGCGCCGGCATGGTGGGGGTGGATTACAAAACCCTGGAATATCTGCGGGGACGGCCTTTGGCCCCCAGGGGCGAGGCGTGGGAACAGGCGACGGCCCACTGGCAGACCCTGCACTCGGATGTGGGGGCCACTTTCGACCGGGAGTTGACTTTTGCGGGGGAGGGGATCGCCCCCCAGGTGACCTGGGGCACCTCGCCGGAGATGACCCTGCCCGTTGACGGCGTCATCCCCGATCCCGCCAGGGAGGAGAATCCGGTGCGCCGCGCCTCCGTGGAGCGGGCCTTGCAATACATGGGACTGCAACCGGGCACCCCCATCGAGGCCATCCCGGTGGACAAGGTGTTCATCGGTTCCTGCACCAATGGCCGCATCGAGGATCTGCGGGCGGCGGCGGCCATGATCCAGGGGCGACAGAAGGCCGATTCGGTCAAACTGGCCCTGGTGGTGCCGGGCACGGGGCTGGTCAAACAGCAGGCCGAGGCCGAGGGGTTGGACCGGATCTTCCTCCGGGCCGGGTTCGAGTGGCGCACGCCGGGTTGTTCCATGTGTCTGGCCATGAACAACGATGTCCTGGAGCCCGGAGACCGTTGCGCCTCCACCTCCAATCGCAATTTCGAGGGGCGTCAGGGACCGGGGGGGCGGACCCATCTGGTGAGTCCGGCCATGGCGGCGGCGGCGGCCATCGCGGGTCATTTCGTGGACATTCGGCAAAAGGATTAAAGCGTCATGGAACCATTCAAGAGCCTGACCGCCATCGTGGCCCCTTTGGACCGGGCCAACGTGGACACGGATGCCATCATTCCAAAACAGTTTCTCAAGTCCATCCGGCGCACCGGGTTTGGCCCCAATCTGTTCGACGAGTGGCGCTACCTGGATCGGGGGGAACCGGGACAATCCTGCGAGCGACGTCCCGTCAATCCGGATTTCGTCCTGAATCAGGCCCGCTATCAGGGGGCCGGGATCCTGCTCGCCCGGGAGAACTTCGGCTGCGGTTCCAGTCGGGAACACGCGCCCTGGGCCTTGCTGGGTTATGGCTTCCGGGTGATCATCGCGACGGGTTTCGCGGACATCTTTTTCAACAACTGTTTCAAGAACGGCATCCTGCCCGTCATCCTGGATGGGGCGACCATGGACGCGCTGTTCGACGCGGTGACCAGGGAGGAGGGGTATCGCTTGACGGTGGACCTGGAGAGCCAGAACGTGATCACCCCGGCAGGGCGGCGCTACCCCTTTCAGGTGGATGCGTTCAAGAAACATTGTCTGTTCAATGGGCTGGATGATATCGCCTTGACGCGGGAGCATGCCTCCGCCATCGAGGCGTTCGAGAGTGCCAGAGCCAAAAGGGCACCGTGGGTCTTTCCAATACAAGAAGGATGAGGATGCAATGAGCAAGAGCGTATTGTTGTTGCCAGGGGATGGCATTGGGCAGGAGATCATGGCCGAGGCGGTCAAGGTGCTGGAGTGGATGGGCCAGCGGGGATTGACCCGGGTGACCCTCTCCGAGGGGTGGATAGGCGGGACCGCGTATGACCGGGTGGGGACCCCTCTGCCGGAGGAGACCGTCACCCGCGCCAGGGCGGCGGACGCGGTGTTGCTGGGCGCGGTGGGCGGGGTGCAGTGGGAATCCCTGGACTACGCGGTGCGGCCCGAACGGGGTCTGCTGGGAATTCGCAAGGCGCTGGACCTCTATTGCAACCTGCGGCCCG
>JADGCR010000081.1 GCA_015228895.1 Magnetococcales bacterium | reverse complement strand
TTGAACCACCCCTCATGGGTCATGGACTGCCCCAGCACACCACCCAGAAGGGAGCCGACGGCCAGAACCAGCAGGGGAAGACGCATGGACCAGGGGGCCTCGTGGGCGTGGTCGAAGGCGTGTTTGGCATGGGAATCCTTTGGTGGCGCGCCATGAAAGGTCATGAAGACCAGCCGGAAGGAGTAGAAGGTGGTGAGAATGGCGGCCAGCATGCCCATGACCCAGGCCAGGGTTCCCACCGGGGTGTGGGCGGCGTAGGCCGACTCCAGAATGGCGTCCTTGGAGTAGAAGCCCGCCAGATAGGGGAATCCGGTCAAGGCCAGGGTGCCGATCATCATGATGGCGTAGGTCAGAGGAATTTTCTTGATCAGCCCCCCCATGTGGCGCATGTCCTGTTCGTGGTGCATGGCATGGATCACCGCCCCCGCACCCAGGAAGAGCAGCGCCTTGAAGAACGCATGGGTGAAGAGGTGAAACATGGCGGCGGGATAGGCCGAAACCCCGGCGGCGAAGAACATGTAGCCCAACTGGGAGCAGGTGGAATAGGCGATCACCCGCTTGATGTCGTTTTGCACCAGTCCCACCGTGGCGGCGAAAAGGGCGGTGGCGGCGCCGATCACCGTCACCACGTTCAGCGCGGTCTGGGAGAGTTCGAACAGCGGAGAGGCGCGGCACACCATGAACACCCCGGCGGTGACCATGGTCGCGGCGTGGATCAAGGCGGAAACCGGCGTGGGACCCTCCATGGCGTCCGGCAGCCAGGTGTGCAATCCCAACTGGGCCGACTTGCCCATGGCTCCGACAAACAGCAGCAGGCAGATCAGGGTCATGGTGGGCACCGCGTCCCACATCAGGAAATTCACCGTGGCCGGGTACTGCCCGGCTCCCGCCATGCGGAACACCTCGGCGTAGTCCAGGGTGCCAAAGACCATGAAGATCGCGAAGATCCCCAGGGCGAAACCGAAGTCCCCCACCCGGTTGACCAGAAAGGCTTTCATCGCCGCGTTGCAGGCCGACTCCTTGTTGAACCAGAAGCCGATCAACAGGTAGGAGGCCAGACCCACCCCTTCCCAGCCGAAGAAGAGCTGGAGGAAATTGTCCCCGGTGACCAGCATCAGCATGGCGAAGGTGAAAAAGGAGAGGTAGGCGAAAAAGCGCGGGTGGTCCGGATCTTCGTGCATGTAACCCACCGCGTAGATGTGCACCAGGGTCGAAACCCCGTTGACCACCACCAGCATCACCACCGTCAGACGGTCCAGGAGAATGCCGAAGGAGACCTTGAAATCACCGGAGACGATCCAGGAGAAGAGCACCTCCCGTGTGGCCGGAGCGTCTCCCACGGCCACGGCCAGAAACGCCTGAATGGAGAGTCCCAGCGCCCCCAGCATGCAGACGATGGTGACCAGGCGACTCACCGCGTTGCCCAGAAACCGCCGCCCGAAAAGACCGGCGATGGTGGCACCCGCAAGGGGCAACAGAATGATCAGAAGGTTCTTGCTCATGGCATCCTAGCCCTTCAGAGAGTCGATCTCTTCCACGTCAATCGTGGAACGATTACGGAAAAAGGCAACCAGAATGGCCAGCCCGATGGCCGCTTCCGCCGCGGCCACGGCCATGACGAAAAAGGTGAAGATCTGTCCGGTCAAATCCCCCAGATAGTGCGAGAAAGCCACAAAGTTGATGTTCACCGCCAGCAGCATCAGTTCGATGCTCATCAGGATGATGATCATGTTGCGCCGGTTCAGGAAGATCCCGAAAATCCCCAGGGTGAACAGGATCGCGCTCAAGTAGAGAAAATGGTTCAGACTCATCGTTGGGCTCCCTGGCCTGAGGCCACCTTGACCATTTCCACGGCCTGTTCCCGCGTGCGGGCCAATTGTTCGGAGATGTTTTGCCGTTTGACATCCTTGCGTTTGCGCAGGGTCAGGGTCACCGCCCCGATCAGGGCCACCAGCAGAATGAAGGAGGCGATCTCGAAGGGCAGAAGATATCTGGTGAACATCAGTTGGCCGATGGCCATGGTGTTGCTCACCCCGGTCGCGGCCACGGCGCTCCGGTGGGCGGGGTGCATGCCGGAGAAGATCACCACCAGCTCCGCCAGAATCACCACGCCCACGAAGATGCCCAGGGGCAGATGCTGAATCGCTCCCTTGCGCAGCTCCTCGAAGTCCACGTTGAGCATCATCACCACAAACAGGAAGAGCACCGCCACCGCGCCCATGTAGACGATCACCAGCAGGGCGGCCAGCAGTTCCGCCTCCAGCAGGACGAACAGCCCGGCGGTGTTGAAAAAGGCCAGGATCAGAAACAGGACCGAATGGACCTGGTTTCTTGAGGCCACCACACCCACGGCCGCCAGCACGGTGATCGCCGCGAAAAAATAGAAGATGATATCCGTTGCCATGATTTTCATTCTCTCTTTGCTAACGGTATTTGCCGTCTGCTTCGAGGTTGGCGTCGATTTCCTTCTTCCAACGCTCACCATTGGCCAAAAGCCTGGCCTTGTCGTAAAACAGATCCTCGCGTTTCAAACCGTAAAACTCGAAATTGGGACCCAGGACAATCGCGTCCACCGGGCAGGCCTCCTGACAGAAGCCGCAGAAGATGCATTTGGTTTCATCGATTTCGTACACCCTGGTGAGCCGCTTTTCCGCGACGCTGTTGGGATCGATTTCGATATAGATCGCCTGCGCCGGGCAGGTGGCCTCGCACAGTTTGCAGGCCACGCACCGCTCCCGACCCTGATTGTCGCGGCGCAGGGCGTGTTCGCCCCGGAAACGGGGAGAGAGAGGCGTCCGCTCCTCCGGATACTGCACCGTGATGGCCGGCTTGAACATGTGCCGCAAGGTGACCGCCATGCCGGACGCCAGTTCGCGCAATGCGAACGTGTCCACCAACGTTTTGAGATTCAAGCCCATGTTTTTGTCCCTTATCCCTTACGCCTTGCCAAGAAGATGCAAACCCAATCCAGTGACAAAGATCCACAGCAGCGATATGGGCAGGAACACCTTCCAGCCCAGACGCATGAGCTGATCATACCGGTACCGTGGAAAGGTGGCCCGAATCCACAGGAAGACGAACAGCAGCAACATGGCCTTGAGCGCCAGCCAGAAGATTCCGGGAATGAAGCCCAGGAATGCCACCGGGGGCAGCCAACCGCCCAGAAACATGAGGGAACCCATGAAGGAGACCAGAATCATGTTGCCGTATTCCCCCATGAAGAACAGACCGGAGCTCATGGCGGAATATTCGGTGATGAAGCCCGCCACCAGCTCCGCTTCGGCCTCCGGGAGGTCAAAGGGGGAGCGGTTGGTCTCCGCCACCACGGAGATGAAATAGATCACGAACATGGGCAGAAGAGGCACCACGAACCACATGCCCTGTTGCGCGTTCACCACATCGGTGAGATTCAGGCTGCCGGAAAGCAGCACCACCGGAATCAGGGTGAAGCCCATGGAGACCTCGTAGGAGACCATCTGGGCCGCGGAACGCAAACCGCCCAGAAAGCTGAAGCGGTTGTTGGAACTCCAACCCGCCATGATGATCCCATACACCCCCATGGAGGAGATGGCCAAAATATACAAAATGCCAATGTTGATATCCGCCAGCACGATGCCCGGAGAGAAGGGGATCACCGCCCAGGCCACCAGAGCCGGCACCAGGGTCAAGGCCGGGGCCAGCAGAAAGATGGATTTGTCCACCTTCGCCGGTACCAGCAGTTCCTTGAACAGCAGCTTCGCCGCGTCGGCCAGGGGTTGCAAAATCCCCCAGAAACCCACCCGGTTGGGTCCGATGCGCACCTGCATGTAGCCGATGATCTTCCGTTCCGCCAGGGTGATGTAGGTGACCATGAACAGAACCGGAGCCAGCAGGATCACGATCTTGATCACGGTCCAGATCAGGGTCCACAGCAGGGGCCCGAACAGGTCCACGCCGAAGTTGTGGATGATTCCCAAGATTTCTTGCAGATATTCAGGCATTTCGTTCCCTAGTCCGTACACTTGCAAGCCAAACTCATCCTGGCAGAGCCACCAGGCTTACCCTGGGAAACCCACCGGAAAAACCGCACAGTTCCTGGGGTGCGATCAGGCCATGGCCGTAATGGCCAAAAACCACGCCCTGGGGAATCCGCGCATCCAGATCGACCCGCATTTCCACCCTTTTTTCCCCGTGCAGCAGCCGCACCAGCCCATCCTGGACCACCTTGAGACCCGCCGCATCCCCCGGATTGATCCGCAGCCGTCCTTCCCGGGCCAGCTGGGCCATGACCCTGGAGCGCCGCGCCACCGGGTCATCCCGATAGAACGAGGCTTCGAGCACCAGCAGAATGCCGGCCTGGGCCTCCCCGGTCACCCGGTTCAACGGCAGCCCCGTGGTCACCGGGCTGTGATCGCAGGCTCTCGGAGACTCCCCGATGCCCAGCTTGGACACATCGTAGCGGTGATCCTTGAGGGCCATGGCCTTGCGGAGCGCCTGCAGATCGTTGTAGCCCAACGGGGCGGCGAAACGGTCGCTCAGTCCCCGCAGAATCCGCCAGTCCTCTTTGGCTTCCAGGGGTCCGGTGACAGCCCTGGCGCTCAGTTGCGCCCGCCCTTCCGCGTTGGTCAGGGTCATGGACTTCTCTCCCGGAGCCAGGCCGGGCAACACCACCGCCGCCACCTTGGAAGCCTCGTTGGCAAACGCCCCCAGATAGATCACCCGGGCCTTTTCCATGGCCCGGCGGGCCAGTTCACGATCCAGGGCGTCGGAGACCGGGTCGCAGCCCAGCAGGAACAGCACCTTGATGCTCCCTTCCGCCGCCTTGGCCAGGATCTCCGCCGCGTTCAGGCCCGCCACCTCCAACCGGGCGTAACCCGGTCCCCGGTGGGGCACCAGACCAAAATCCTGGGCCGCCGCGGCGTTGCCCTGGGACGAAACCCGGTTGAAGCCGTTCCAACCGGTGCTCAAGGCACCGATCTTTTCCAGCAGCGCCACGCCCTGACGACGGAGCAGTTCGGCCTGGGGATGGTTGATGGCGTGATCACCCAGCATCACCACAGGCTGTTTGGCGCTTTTGAGGAGTTGCGCCATGGCGACGGTCTGGGGATCGGAGCCGCTTTCATTCTCCAGGGCGGCGAGCAATCCGGCGATGAAGGCAGGCTCTCCGCCAGGACGCACCACCTGTTCCGTCAGGTTGAGCAGGTTGCTGTTCAGGTGGCGCGGATTGATGGCGAGCACCCTGGCTCCGGCCTGGGTGGCGCGACGCAGACGGAAATTCAGCATCGGCACCTCGAAGCGGGGATCGCATCCGATCAGCAGGATCACATCCGCCTTGGGCAGCGCCGCCAGCGGAGTGTTCATCAGCAGGTCGGCGCGGGTGAGGGGCTGTTCGTCGCCGCTGAAATCCTGCTGCTGCAACCGATGATCCAGATGAAGGGTACCCACGACGTTGCGGCAGAAATCCTGGAAGGCGAACAACTCCTCGCCCGCCTGTCCCGCCACCGAAACCAGGCCGGCCACCTCTTCGGGTTTGACACCCTTGATGATCTCCGCCGCCCGGTCCAGGGCCTCCGGCCAGGACGCCTTGTTCAGTTTGCCGCTCCCGTTGGTGGCGCGGATCATCGGGGTTTGCAGACGCTCCTCCAGCAATCCGTCGCAGGCGAAACGGCCCTTGTCGCAGATCCAGGTTTCGTTGCCCTCGTTCCAGCTTCTGGCCATGACCCGCATGATCTGGCCGTTCTGGTGATCCAGGCGCGTATGGCAGCCCACGGAACAGTGTCCGCAGACCCCCTCCACCTGCTTGAGCTCCCAGCCCCTGGCCTGAAAGTGGAACGGTTTGAGGTTCAAGGCGCCCACGGGGCAGATCTCGGCCATGTTGCCGGTCAATTCCGAGGCCAGATTGACATCCTTGAAGGGTCCAACCCGCATGTGGTCCCCCCGATAGACCGCCCCCATCTCCTCCACGCCGGAGACATCCTCGGAAAAGCGGATGCAGCGGGTGCAGTGGATGCAACGATTCATCTCGGCTTCGATCAGGGCGCCCAGATTGTGGTTGGGCACCTGACGTTTCCTGTCGTGAAAGCGGCTGCGGTCCGGGCCATATTTCATGGCCAGATCCTGAAGGGTGCACTCACCCCCCTGATCGCACACCGGGCAATCCAGGGGATGGTTGATCAACAAAAACTCCAACACCCCCTGACGCGCCTTCTGCACCATTTCGGAGTGGGTTTTCACCACCATGCCATCCGTGACCGGCATGGCGCACGAAATGACCGGTTTGGGCATTTTTTCCACTTCCACCAGACACATGCGACAGTTCCCGGCGATCGGGAGTTTCGGATGGTAGCAGAAATGAGGAATATAGATGCCAAGCAACCTGGCGGCCTCCATGATGGTGGTGCCCGGCTTGACGTCAATCTCCTTCCCGTCGATGATCAGAGTAGGCATTTTGCAAGCTTGCTCCTCAACCCGCCATGCAGCGGCCATGCTCCACGTGGTATATGAACTCGTCCCTGAACGCCCGGATCGCTCCGGTAATCGGACCCGTTGCCGCGTCACCCAGGGCGCAGATGGTCTTGCCCCCGATATTGGCGCTGATATCCAGCAGCAGGTCTATGTCTTCATGGGTGCCCTGCCCCGCCTCCATGCGATCCATGATTTGCGCCAGCCACCCGGTGCCTTCCCGGCACGGGGTGCACTGTCCGCAGGATTCGTGACGGTAAAAATGGGACAGTCGCGCCACGGCCCGCACGATGCAAACCGACTTGTCGATGACGATCACCGCGCCGGAGCCCAGCATACTGCCCGCCTTGGCGATGGCGTCGTAGTCCATGGTGACGGTCTCGCACACATCGGCGGAGAGAATCGGCGAGGAGGAACCACCCGGGATCACCCCCTTCAGATTTTTCCACCCGCCCCGCACACCCCCCGCGTGTTGTTCCAGCAGGGTCTTGAGGGGGATGCCCAGCTCCACTTCGTAGTTGCCCGGCTTGTTGACATGCCCGGAAACCGAAAAGATTTTGGTGCCGCTGGACTTGGCCACACCCAGGGCCGCGTACCACGCCCCGCCCTTTTCGATGATCGCGGGAATGGAGGCCAGAGTCTCCACATTGTTGATCACCGTGGGACACCCATAGAGTCCGATGTTGGCGGGAAAGGGCGGCTTGATGCGGGGCTGACCCTTTTTGCCTTCGATGGACTCGATCAGTCCGGTCTCCTCGCCGCAGACATAAGCCCCGCCGCCTCGATGGACCGCCAGATGGAACCGGACGCCCTTCCCCAGCACGTTCTCTCCCAGGATTCCCTTGGCGTAGGCGTCGTCGATGGCGCTCTGGAGACGTTCGGCTTCCCGGAAGAACTCTCCGCGGATGTAGATGTAACCCTGCTCGGAACCCACGGCGAAGGCGCAGATGATCATCCCCTCGATGAGCAGATGGGGATCGTAGCGCAGAATGTCCCGGTCCTTGCAGGTGCCCGGCTCCCCTTCGTCCGCGTTGCAGCAGAGATATTTGGGACGGGGATCGGCTTTCGGGATGAAGGACCATTTCAGGCCCGCCGGAAAACCCGCGCCGCCCCGGCCACGGATGCCCGCCCGCTTGACCTCGTCGATGACCTCCTCGCACCCCATGTCAATGGCTTTGGCCGCGGACTGGTAGCCCCCATTGGCTTCGTAAACCGCCAGGGTATGGCTGTTTACCAAGCGGATGTTTTTATAGACGATCTTCATCGGGTCATGCTCTTCATGGCAAACGATCTATGATTTCCGCCACTTTATCGACGGTCAGATTCTCGTAATAGTCATCGTTGATCTGCATCATTGGGGCGTTGACACAGGCACCCAGGCACTCCACCTCGTACAGGGTGAAACGTTTGTCGTCGGTGGTTTGACCCGCCTGAATCCTGAGCTTGGTCTTGAGGGCGTTCATGATGGCGTCGGAACCGCACAACCAGCAGGAGATGTTGGTGCACGCCTGGACGTGATACCGACCCACCGGCTTGAGGTTGTACATGGTATAGAAGGTGGCCACCTCGTACACCCGGATGGGGGGCATGCCGATCACTTCCGCCACATGATCCAGACTCTCCCTGGAGAGCCAGCCGCCGAATTCCCGTTGCGCCAGATGCAGTATCGGCATCAACGCGGAGGCCCGGCGTTCCGTGGGATAGCGTTTGTAGATCTCCTGGATCTGGAGAAGCGCGGCCTCGGAAAAGCGAGGCTTGGCTTCAGTGGAGGAAACTGGGGTCCGCTCGTTCATGCAACACGCCGCCTAACGCAAAAGTCATGGGTGATCAACGATCAATCTCACCGAACACGATGTCGATGCTGCCCACCAGTGTGGTGACATCCGCCAGCATATGTCCCTTCAACATGCTCTTCATGGCCTGGAGATGGTTGTATCCCGCAGGCCGGATCTTGACCCGATAGGGCTTGTTGCCACCATGGGAGATGATGTACACCCCCAGTTCCCCCTTGGGAGACTCGGTGGCGGCGTAGACTTCACCCGGCGGGGCCGAAAATCCCTCGCTGAACTGCTTGAAATGGTGGATCAGGGACTCCATCCCGCCCTGCATCTCCTTGCGGTAGGGAACCGACGCCTTGAAATTCTCCACCTTGACGGGTCCGGAGGGCATCTGTTTCAGGCACTGCTGAATGATCCGGTTGCTTTGCCGCAGCTCCTCCACCCGCACCAGATAGCGGTCGTAGCTGTCCCCGTTCTTGCCCACCGGGATGTCGAACTCCACCCGGTCGTAGGCGTCGTAGGGCTCGGCCTTGCGCAGATCCCAGGCCACCCCGGAGCCCCGCAACATGGGACCGACAAACCCCAGGTCCAGCGCCTGTTGCGCCGAAACCACGCCGATATCCACCAGACGCTGCTTCCAGATGCGGTTGTTGGTCAGCAGGATCTCGTACTCGTCCACCTTGGCGGGGAAGTCGTCGACAAACTCCCGGATCCGCTCCACCAGGGTGTCGGGCAGGTCGCGGGAGACCCCGCCGGGACGGAAATAGGCGGCATGCATGCGGGCGCCGGAGGCCGCTTCGTAGAGATCCATGATC
>JADGCR010000080.1 GCA_015228895.1 Magnetococcales bacterium | reverse complement strand
GTCCTGCAACTCCGATATTATGCCTTTCCCCCCTACGGCATCGGCATTCTGAAACGAAACCTGGAAAAACGCGACTATACCGTCCGGTTGGAGGATCTCAATTACCGTGTGCTGGCCGCGATCCACCAGGCGGAGGGGTCCATAACGACCCCGGAGGATCTGACCCGCATCTGGCAAACCCAATTGCGCAACGCCATCGAGGCGTTCAAACCCGATATCGTCGGCTTGAGTTGCATGTATACCATGACCCACGACATCACGATCCGCAACGCCGAATTCATCAAGTCGATACGGTCCGATCTGCCTGTGATCGTGGGAGGGGTGCATGCCACCACCTCCATGGAGACAGTTCTGCACGCCTCTCCAGCCATCGACCTGGTTGCCCTGTATGAAGGGGATACCCATTTTGGCGACCTGCTCGATTTTGCCCGGGGTCTGCGAGAAAGCGACACCCTGGCCCAGATCGCGCTCCGTCTGGACGGTGCCACGGCGGTTCTGGCGGAACGCTCCACCCCCCGGGCGGAAGAGATTCAGGAGAGTCCGGATTTTGGCGATCTGCCCATCGGCGACTACAGCCGGGTGGGTCAGGTGGGTATTTTCAATTTCTGGTATGGCGCGACGGCGCGCGCCGCCTCCCTGATGGCGAATCGTGGCTGTCGCGCCCGTTGTTCGTTTTGCAGCGTGCGCCATTTCAACGGGCCCGGAGTGCGCCAGCGTGAGGCGGCACGGGTGGTGGAGGAGATGACCCACCTCAAACGGGCATACGGCGTCACCCATTTCACCTGGCTGGACGACGATCTGTTTTACAACACCAAAAAATGTCTGGAACTCTTCGATGCCATGGCCAACGCCAATCTGGGCATGACCTGGGACGCTTCCAATGGTGTTCTGGCCTCCTCGGTGGTGAACCATCCGGAAATCATCGACGCCGCGGCCCGCGCCGGATGCATCGGCCTGGGATTCGGTATCGAGACCGGCAGCGAACGACTGCTCCGACAGGTGCACAAACCTTGCACCATCAAACATTTCCGCAAGCTGGGCGGGATCATGAAACATCACCCGGAAATTTTCACCAAAGGATTCCTCATGTTGGGTTTCCCTGGCGAAACCGTCCGGGAGATCAAACAGACCATCGCCCTGGCCCAGGAGATGCGCCTCGACTGGTACTCGGTGCAGGTGGTCTCTCCCCTGCCAACGACCGAAATGTTCAATCAATTCGCCGATACCGAAGGGTGGGAACGTGGCACGCTCCATTTCGGCATTCGGGAAAGTGAACGGCAGAAAAAGGTGGAAAGCAGCGGACATCAGAATTTCTTCCGTCTGCTGGATGCGGATGACGATTCCATTCCCGACGCGACGGAACTCTATCACATCTGGTTCGATTTCGACTTCTCGGTGAACTATCCACGGCTCTTCAAGGAGGACAACCCCACCCGTCTCAAGAAAATTCAGTTTTTTCTCACGGATGTCTGCGATCGCAGGGTAGGCTCCAACCCGATTCCCAACCTGTTCCTTGCCCTGGTCAACGCCAAACTCGGCCTGTTCCAGGATGTGGAAAGACGTGTGGGGATGGCTCGGGAATTTTTCCGGCGCACCCACTACTGGAACCAGCGCCTCCAGGGTCTGGGTATCGAGTTGGACGACCTGATCCACCGCTGTCGAACCGCTCCACGGGTGAACTGATTCGAGACGACAACCGACGCAGCACGGGCACCCCACATGACCAAACGCAGTCGTTCCTTTGGCAGCCTGATCGATACCCTGCACGCCTGGATTCGGGACTGGATCGCCCCTCTGGATCAAGTGGCCGAACTGGTTCCCCAGGGCAAGGACGTACTGGAACTGGGGTGTGGACAGGGTGTTCTGTTGAAAAAACTGGCCCCTCGCTGCCACACAATCGTCGGAGTGGATTACGATGCGCGCAAGTGCAATCTCGCACAAGAGTTGTGCGATTCATTTGGTAATATAAAAATAATACAGAATACGATCATCAATCATCTTGAGTCCGTTCCGGACAACAGCATCGACATCGTCATCCTGGCGGACACCCTTGCCAGCAATACTTTGGAAGACCAGGATAACATTCTAAACGAATGTCAAAGAGTTCTGGCCGCGCAGGGAATGATCATCCTGAAAATCATGGATATATCGCCAAAATGGAAATTCTCGGTGACTTTGTTTGTGTCCCACATCGTCTACAGAATCTTGCATCTGTCGGTTTCCAACAATCAGCAATTGTTTCATGTATCCAGCACTGAATACATTACCCGGTTGCGCCATTGGCGTCTTGAGACAAAGATCGTCCCCCTGCATCAAATGACCCACAGCCCCTTTTCCCATCTTGTGATTATCGGTTCCCGTCAAACACTCTGATCGACCAGAGAAAAATACCCGCGGATTTTCACCACTTCTTGACAATGGGCGATCTTGCATTACGATAGCCTGAGACTCAATCGTCTTCACATGTCATGTTTCAGGAGACCTGTTCCTTGTTTGATCCAAAAATCGTCGAAGAGATCATCTCGCTGTGGAAACCAGACACTGGAACCGTTGTCGATTCCCTGCTTTTTCAGCATGTGAAAACCATCATGGAGATGGTTTTTCTGGCCGGACTGAAACGGAACGAAGAACGTCCCGTGCGTGTTGGTGTTTCGTTGATCGATCCCGCCTCCCTGCCCGACAAGGGCCGCGCCGGGGAAAGCATTCTGTTCCGTCTGACCCAACCCCAACTGCTGACCGTCGACACCCTGGTCAAGCTGGCCCCGGCTTTCGACCCGGACACCACCGTTCTGGCGGTTTGGTCCTCGGAACAGGACCCCCTGGACATGGAGATCTGGAGCGCGATCTTCACCACCCATCGGGGCCGCAACCGTTTTGATCCCTTGCCATTGGAGCAGTCCTCGCCCAACACCCTGACCATCATCTGCAAAAGAACCGGTTCATTATCCATCTACCAGGGGGACACCCTGATCGGTCGCTTCAAATCAGGCCGGTTCATGGAACCGGTTCACACTCATTTCACCTCCGGACTGATGGGGTGGCGGTTTCTGGAAATCGTCAAGCAGCACCCGGAATTCAAACAACTGGGGATGAAATACTGGTACACCTACCGGGATTTCATCGACTATCTGCTGGTGGAGGCGGACCGCAGGGGACATGGGGGCATCATTGTCTGGCTGCCGTCGGAGTTCATCGATACCGAAGCCCATTGCATCATCCCCAAGCACACCCTCACCGAAAGTCCGGACGGCTCCAGCATCATCGCCGATCTTTGCGAAATGGAGCTGAAGCATGAAAGATACAAGGAAGACAACACGGAAAACAATCCTCTGGCCACCATCTGCATCATCGGCGAGACCATCCTGGAGTGCAAACGGAAAGTGATCGAACACGCGGAGATGCTGGCGCAAATGACCTGCGTGGATGGCGCCCTGATCCTCTCGGACCGGCTGCGCCCCCTCTCTTTCGGCGCCTTCCTCTCCGCGCCCATCTGGAACGAACAGATCATCTACTGGAAAAACAACAAGGCCGAACCCCTCTCCAGGGAAGATCTCTACTCCAAATACGGCACCCGGCACAACGCCGCCGTCAATTTTGTCGGACACTATCCCAATTCGGCGGCGTTTGTGATCTCCCAGGATGGTCCCATCAGCGGGCTGACCAAAAAGGAGGGCAACACCATCCACTGGTGGCCCGATTGCCTGGGAAAATATTGATGGAGCGGTCATGGGGTGATGGGCGGGCCGGCATGCGAACGAAAAGGAAAATCATGTGGCCGCCCACCTGATTCTGGGAGGAGCGCGATCCGGCAAGAGCGATCACGCCCTCCACCTGGCCCGGGAGAGCGGTCTGGAGACCGTGCTGGTCGCCACCGCCACCGTTCGGGAAAACGATACGGAAATGGCCTCCCGCATTGCCCGTCATCGGGCATCCCGGCCCGCGGGTTGGCGGGTGATCGAGGAGCCGTGCCGATTGGGGGCGACCCTGGCCCGCACCGTCTCCCCGACCTGTTTCGTGGTGGTGGACTGCCTGACTCTGTGGCTGACCAACCTGCTGCTGGACCAGGAGTTCGAGGCGCGCCTGGACGAGGAGCGGAACGCCTTGCTGGGCTGCCTTCCCGGACTGGACGGCCCCGTGGCTTTTGTCAGCAACGAGACCGGTTTGGGAGTGGTCCCCATGGGGGAACTCTCCCGTCGTTTTGTGGATGAGTGCGGGACGCTGCATCAGGACCTGGCCCGCTTGTGTGACCAGGTGACTTTCATGGTCGCCGGTCTTCCCATGACTCTCAAAGGAAAAAAACCATGATGCCAACCTGGTTGCGCGATCCCATTCCCGAACCTTCGATGCGACACATGCAGGAGGCGGGCAGGCGACAGGACCAACTGACCAAACCTGCGGGATCGCTGGGTCGCATGGAGGAACTCGCCATTGACCTGGCCGGATTGCAGTCGAGCGCCTCACCCACGGCGGAACGGGTGCGCATCGCGGTGTTTGCCGGTGACCATGGGGTGACCGCCGCGGGGATCTCCCCCTTTCCCCAATCCGTGACCGTGGAAATGCTGCGCAACTTCTCCCGTGGCGGGGCGGCGATCTGCGTGCTGGCCCGCAAACTGAACGCGGTGCTGGAGGTGATCGATGTGGGCGCGGCCCGGGATCCAGGCCCTCTGCCGGGCGTGATCACCCGGCGGGCGGGGTCCGGCACCAAGGATTTCCGCTCCCATCCCGCGATGAATCGCGCCGAACTGGCGATCGCCTTGCAGGCTGGCGCGGATGCCGCCCGGCGCGCGGACGAGGCTGGAACCGATCTGTTCATCGGTGGTGAAATGGGCATCGGCAACACCACCTCGGCGGCGGCCATTGTCTGCGCTTTACTCAAAACCGCTCCGGTGTTGATCGCCGGACCCGGAGCGGGTCTGAACGCGGAAGGGGTGAGCCGCAAGGCCGAGGTGATCGACCAGGCGTTGCGCCACCACGGCAAACACCTGAATCACCCATTGGACGTTTTATGCGCCCTCGGTGGATTCGAGATCGTGGCGTTGGTGGGGGCATTCATCGCCGCGGCCCAACGACGCCTGCCGATCCTGTTGGATGGTTTCATCGTTTCCGCAGCGGCCCTGGCGGCGCTCCATCTGCGCCCGGAACTGAAACCCTGGCTGCTGTTTGCCCACCACTCCGCGGAGCCCGGTCACCTGGCGATCCTGAACGCCATGGAGGCCAGACCGTTGTTGAGTCTCGGCATGCGGCTGGGGGAGGCGAGCGGAGCCGCCGTGGCGGTGCCCCTGCTGCGTCTGGCCTGCGCCCTGCACTGCGAAATGGCCACCTTCGCCGAAGCGGGGATCTCCTCCACGTGATCCGATGAGATTCCTCGTCCCATTCTGGATCGCGCTGGGTCTGCTCACCCGCATCCCGGCTCCCGGGATCGCCCCTCCACCCAGCGAGGCGCAGTTGGGGCGTTCGGTACTCTGCTATCCCCTGGTGGGACTGCTGCTGGGCGGCCTGCTGACCCTGTGCGCCTGGATGTCGCAGCAGGCCGCCTCCTCCGGGGTGGGGGCCGCCTTGTTGCTCGTTGCCTGGGTCTGGCTCACCGGAGGACTGCATCTGGAGGGGTTGGCCGACAGCGCCGACGCCTGGATTGGTGGCCTGGGAGACCGGGAACGGGCTTTGGCGATCATGAAGGATCCCCGTTGCGGTCCGGCGGCGGTCATGACCGTGGCGTTGCTGCTGCTGCTCAAATTCGCCGCGTTGCAGACGGTGCTGGACCTCCAGGCTCCCCATCTCCTGCTGCCCCCCGTGGTGCTGGGGCGCATGGGCATCGTGGCCCTGTTTCTGCGCCTGCCCTATGTCCGTCCCAACGGCATGGGGGCCGTGGCCGCCGCTTCCCTGCCCCGGAGCGGGGGATGGCTGGTTCTGGCTCTGGGGGCCGTGCTGGTGGTGGCGGGTTGGCGCCTGACCGGAGTCGTCCTGTTGCTGGTCGGGGCCGGGGTGTGGTATCTGATGCAGGCCGCCCTGGCGCGTCGTTTCGGCGGCACCACGGGGGATACGGCGGGGGCTGTGTGCGAAATCATGGAGACGGCGCTTCTGACGGCTCTGACCCTGAACGCGGGGTGACGAATGCGCATTGTATTGCACACTGCGATTGTCTGGCTGCTGCTGACCCTCTGCCCCGGGGAACTGCGGACCGACTCCGGCGACTTCGCGGCCCAACTGGGTCGTTATGTGGTGGTGCCCCTCGACGCCGACCTGTCCGGACTCGCCCCCTGGGAGAAAAAGATGCTCCCCTGGCTGCGGGATGCGGCCCTGATCATGGACGCGTTGTTCTGGCAACAAACCTATGGAGAGCGACAGGCCCTCTTCTCCCTCCCCTGGAGCCAGGAGGCCCGCACCCTGTTGGAGCTCAATTTCGGCCCCTGGGACCGCCTGGAAGGCAATCGCCCCCTGCTGCCCGGCATTCTCCCCAAGCCCGCGGGCGGCAACTATTATCCCCAAGACTTGACCAGGGAGCAACTGGAGGCCGCGGTCCGGGAGCGCCCGGAACTGAAACATCCCTACTCCCTGGTGCGACGGGACCAGGAGGGCGGTTTGCTCGCCCTCCCCTATCATCAGGTTTTTTCTCCCTGGCTCAACCGGGCCGCCGATCTGTTGCGCCGTGGGGCGCAGTTGTCCGAAGATCCCGCCCTGGCCCGTTATCTGAACCTGCGGGCGGATGGATTGGTGACCGATCGTTATCGGGAGAGCGACACAGGCTGGATGGCGATGAAAAACAACCGTCTGGACCTCATCATCGGTCCAATCGAGACCTACGACGACGGTCTTCTGGGGGTCAAAGCCGGGTATGAAGCCCTGTTGCTGGTGAAAGACCGGGAGTGGGAGAAACGTCTGGACCGTTACACCAGGCGGTTGGGGTTCTATCAAGGCAGTCTGCCCACCCCTCCCGAATACCGGGCGGAAATCCCCGCAGAGGCCTCGGACCTGGGGGTTTACGATGTGCTGCTCATGACCGGGGACGCCGCGGCCACCCGTCCCATCGCCATCAATCTCCCCAACGACGAACAGGTGCAGCTGGAACAGGGGTCGCGCCGTCTGCAACTGCGCAACGCCATGCGGGCCAAGTTCGACCGGATCCTGCGCCCCATGGCCGAGGCGCTGCTGGAGCCTGAACAGCTCCCTCAGGTGACCTTCCCGGCCTTTTTCGCCAACACGATGTTTCACGAGGTGGCCCACGGTTTGGGCATCAAGAAGACCGTGGGCAAACCCGGCACGGTCACCGACGCCTTGCAGGAGGATGCCTGGATGATGGAGGAGGGCAAGGCCGACGCCCTCTCGCTGCTGATTGGCGACCTGGAACCAGGGGAAGAGACCGGCGTCTCCATGGAAAGCCGCTATGTGACGGAGTTCGCCTCCCTGTTCCGTTCCATCCGTTTTGGACCCGCCAGCTCCCACGCCCGCGCCAACCTGATCCGTTTCAACCATCTGCAAGCCCACGGGGTGTTCACCCGCAGTCCGGAAGGTCGCTATCACGTGGACCCGGGCCGCATGCGCGCGGCCTCGGAGCAACTCGCCGGGATGCTGTTGCGTCTCCAGGGGGACGGGGACCTGGCGGGAGTCCGCGCCCTGGAGAAACGGTACGGCGCCATGACCGCCGACCTGATGACCGATTTGCGCCGGGTGGAGGGGAGCGGCATTCCGACGGATGTGGTGTTCCGTGGGGTTGGGATCGATTGACCGCCTCAATCGTGGCTGATGCAACGGTTCAGCCAGTCGCGCAACAGGACGGTGTATTTCTTCCCGTTCTCCTCCTGGGGCGTCTCCAGTTCGTCCAGCGCGGCCTTGTGCATCTTGTGACGGGAGAGGGCGTGCTGGATGGAACGCACCAGCAGCTTGCGGTTCACCTGCCCCTTGACCAGATAATCCTGCGCCCCGTCCTCCACCGCCTGAATCGCCTTCTGGTCGTCGTCCATCCCGGTGAAGACGATGATCGGGGTATCGAAAGCCTTCTCCTGCATGCGGACGAAGGTCTGCTCGTACCCGTGACTGTCCGAGAGATTCAAATCCAGCAGGATCAGATCGTATTTGTCCTGGGAGAGCAGAACTTCCGCTTCCTGGAAGGTGGTGGCGTGGGTCAGTTTGTAGGGGGGCACGCGGGTGGGGTCATGCCGGTTCTCCACCGAATTGGCCAGCCACCCCTGGATGACGGAATAGAAATCCTGTTCATCCTCCACGATCAGAAAGTGATAACCCACGCTGAAATCATGCACATTCAGCAACTTGCGTCCCACCTGCACCCCCGCCACCGGCTCGTTTCGTTCGCTCTTCCTGGATTTGGCGTTTTTCTTGCCCGTGGCAACACTCCCCGGCGCCTGTCCCACGTCGAACAAACGCTGGGAGAGGTGACGAATGATGCGAAACGCGATGGAGGGGTCCTGATGCAACCGGGCGATGAAGACCTTTTCATCGATGCTCAGTATATAGGAATCCTCCAGAGCGGTGGCCGTGGCGAAGCGTTCCCGGTTGACGGTAAAAACCGACGCGATGCCAAAGATCTCCCCGGACCCGATCTCCACCCGCATGATCTTGCCCGCCGAACTGGTCCGAGCCATCAGCACCCGGCCCTGCTGCACAATGAAAAATTTGTTGGAAAACTCCCCCTGACGAAAGATCGCCTCGCCCGCTTTGTACAGTTTCCCCAATTCCCGTGACTTTTCCAACGTCATCGACACCTCCCCTCGCATGATGATTTGCAAAACGCCTGCAAAGCCTCTCTGGCCAAACCGGCTTCCCGTTGCAACTGCCCGATCAACCTCATGCCGTCTTGCAGGTTGCCGGAACGACCCGCCACTTCCAGCGCGCTCGCCAAACGGCGCATGCGCTGCAAGCCAAACTGGGCGCAAATCCCTTTCAAAGAGTGGGCGGCATCCACCAGGCGACCCGCCTGCTCCTCCTGCACCGCCTCATGGATGGTGCCGAGACGTTCCGTCAAACCGGACTGGAACGAATGGATCACCGCATCGAACCGTTCCTCCAGATCCTCCCGCAACTCGGTGATTTTCTCCATGTCGAGGGTGGACTCCCCGGTCAAAGAGTATTCCGGTTCACTTTTATCTCCCTGCCC
>JADGCR010000007.1 GCA_015228895.1 Magnetococcales bacterium | reverse complement strand
GGACAGGGGGAGGATCTCCAGGGGGGTGGGGCGGGTGTCCGGAGGGGGCGCTGGCGCGGCTTCCGGTTGGGGTGCGCTGGTCTTGGGTTCGTATCTGGAGATGGTGACGGTGGAGTGCCGGGTGAAAGCGGGGAGCAGTTGATCCCGATGGCGGGCGGCCTCGGAATGGCCTTGCGCGGCGGCCAGGGCGTACCATTTGAGCGCCTGGGCCGGGTCTCTGGCCACACCGCTGCCCTTCAGGTACAGGTGGCCAAGGAGCATCCGGGCCTCCGCGTCCCCCTGGTCGGCGGCCTGCCGGGTTTGCTCGAAGAGGGATTCCGGGGTGCGCCCGCTGGCGGCCTCCGGCTGGTTTGCGTCGGCCATGGCCACGGTCGGGAGGTGCGCGCTGGCGAGGAGAGCGAACATCAGGGGCCAGAGAACTGGATGCCACAAGCTGTTGACGGTCATGGGTCTTGCCTCCAAAGGGAGCGGTTTTTCTGTCTTGGGAAAGCCGCGCGTCTTCTGTGATTGCCGGTTTCATCTCAAGGATCAATTTATCCTTTTGCGAGACTGATTTCAATTCAAGAATGATCCCATGGTCTGAATTTCCAACAAGGTGGACGGGAGAGCGTTTTTTGGTGTAGTGTTGGTCCAAAACAAACCTTTCGATTCCGTCATGCCTTTGCCGGGGAGACCAGCGCCATGCAGACCGATTTCTCGTTGCCGCAGATTGTGGAGTTTTTGAGCAAGGTGGAAGGATTCTGTGAATTGCCCAGGCCGGATCTGGCCACCCTGATCGCCCCTTTGATCGGCATCGAAACCTTTGAACGGGGCCAGTATATCGTCAAGTTCGGTTCTACCGGGACGACGCTGTTTATCCTCTACGAGGGCAAGGCCAGGGTGGATGTGCCGGTCGGGGAGGGCAAACATCTCCACTTCCCCGCCGAGCCGGGCGCTCTGCTTGGCGAAATGTCCCTGGTTTCCAGCAAACCGAGGGGAGCGGATATCGTGGCGGAAACCCATGTCATCGTGTTGACCCTGGATATCGAAACCTTTCAGATGCTCATGACGAACGACTGGCGGGTCACCAAGGCTTTTGCCGGTCTGATCGGACGACGCAGCGCCCGCGCGGCTTGACGGGGCGCGGGAATGGCGGGGATTCATTCCGGAGCGTCTTCCAGGATGATCATCTCTCTTTTGCCGGCGGCGTGATCCCGCCACATGCGTTCCAACAGCCGTTCCAGATCCCGCGCAAACCGTTCGGTATCGAACAGGGGGTGGGTCAGGCGGTTGGACCGGAGACGTTGCCGGATGGCCTGCAAACGGTCCGGATTCAACGCCAGATCCAGCGCCAGTTCGTAATACTCCTCCCACGAACGCGTGACCAGTTCCGGAAGACCCACCGCGTGCAGCATGCCCGCGGCGATGCGGCTGACGAAGGTTGTGCCCATCCGGGTCACCATGGGCACACCGCTCCACAAAGCATCACTCCCCGTGGTTTGGGAGTTGTACGGAAAGGTGTCCAACGCCAGATCCGCCAGCGCCAGTCTGCCCAGGTGTTCCGGCAGGGTGGGCATTCTGGGGGCGAAAACCAGCCGGTTGGCCGCGACCCCCCGCTGGAGCGCCTCCTGACGCAGGTTCTGCATGGCGATGGGGTTGGACGCGGGCAGCCAGAGAACACTGCCGGGAACCTGGTCCAGGAGTCGGCACCAGACCGTGAAACCATCCGGATTGAACTTGTAGTTCTGATTGAAACTGCAAAAAACCAATCCCTCGTCAGGCAACCCGGCCTCCTGTCGCGACGGGGAGGTGGCGATGGCCTGGTTGCGGTCGTTGGGTTGCTGACTGTGGGGCATCAGCGCCAAAGTCTCGCTGAACTGTTCCGCCATGTGGGGGGGAGAGGCGATGGTATCGCTGATCTTGTAATCGGCCACCCTGGCATGGCCCATGGAGCCGGGAAAGCTGAAGTTGACCAGGAGCGGCGCGGGACGGCAGGCGGTGATCTTGATGCGATGGTGTTGCATGTTGCCTGAAAGGTCCAACAGGATGTCGATGCCCTCGCGGGCGATCAGCGCAGCGCTGTCGTGGTCGGACAGGTCTTTCAGGTCGTGAAAGCGATCGCATGCCCGGATGATGCGTTGACGTCCCTCATCCCGGGTGTCCGGTCCATAGGCGAAACAGTGGACCTGGAACCGCCTGCTGTCATGGGTTTCGATGACGGCGGCCAAGAGTTGCGTGACGGGGTGATTGCGGAAATCCGCCGACAGATACCCGATCCGCAGACGTTCTCTCCGTGGATGGTGGCGCGGGTCCACCAGAGGGGGTTTCCGCAACAGCGGGGCGATCTGTTGCTGGATGGAGGAGGCCCCCGCGTGTCGCAACAGCAGGCCATCCTCCAGGGGCAGTGAAAGCAGGGGAAACATCGGTGTGGCCACTTTGCGCGTCAATGCCCGGCGCACCGCCTCGGTGTCTGCGCGCAAGGTTCGCCAGTCGCACAGATGCTGGGCACAGTGGCAGAGCAGTACCAGAGCGCTCCCCAGATCGGGATCGAGTTCCGCGGCCCGGCGAAAGCTGGTCCCGGCTTCGGTCAGACGCACCAGATCATAGAGCAGATTCCCAAGGTTGAAATGGGCGGCGGCGTAATCCGGCCTGCATGCCAGAGCCTGACGAAAACACGGTTCCGCTTCGTCCGGGCGATTCAGTTCAATGAGGGTGTTGCCCAGGTTGTTCCAGAGCGCGGCGTGATCCGGCCGACTTTTCAAGGCGCGACGACAGGAGGTTTCGGCCGCGTCAAACAGGCCCTGTTCATGCTGGATGATGCCGAGGTTGTAGAGACTCTCCACGTCGTCGGGCAGGTGGGCCAGGCCTTTGTGGAGCTGGTTTGCGGCTCTGTCGGGATGGCCTTGCCGGTAATACAGGATGCCCAGATTGCAATGGGCCGCCACAAGATCGGGCTTTCTGGACAATGCCTGAAAATAGCTGGTTTCGGCCTCGATCAGACGGTTTTGTGTCCGCAGGGTGTTGCCAAGATTGTAGTATGCCTCGGCGCATTGTGGATTGAGCATCAGGGCTTGCCGGTAGGCGTTCTCCGCTTCCAGAAGGCGGTGTTGCTCCGCCAACAGCATGCCCAGATGGTTGAACGCCTCGAAATGGTCCGGTTTCAGGTGTAAAAGTTTACGGAAAGCCGTTTCCGCTTTGCTCCAATGTTTCTGTTCCTGCAGCAGCAGGGCCAGGTTGTAGTGGGCGTTGATGTAGTCCGGCTTGATGCGCAGCGCCTGCCCGAACGCCTCTTCCGCCTCGTCGGGACGATTCTGCCTGTGGAGCAGCATGCCCAGATTGTTGCAAGCCTCGGCATGATCCCCGCGCAACGCCAGCGCCTGGCGATAGCAGACCTCCGCCTCGACAAGGCGGCCCAGTTCCATCCACATCACACCCAGGTTGCCATGGATTTCCGCGTCGTCAGGCAGCAGTTCCAACGCCTTTTGCATCACGGTCAGGGCTTCGTCCACCCGTCCTTGCTGCTGGATCGCCAAAGCCAACACCTTCCAGCCGAAACCGTGTTCCGGAGCCGTCGCGGTCATGACGCGGGCCTGTTGCTCCAATTCGGGATAACGCCTCTGCCGGTACAAATCGATCAGGGCGTCGTCATTCGGGGTGTCCCGCAACGCGCCGTGGCTGATCCCCCGGGCCAGAACCTGACGCGCCGCATCGTGTTGACCGTCGTGGCGCAGACCATCCACATAGCTCAACCAGTATTGCGCCTGTCCGGGGTCCGCTTCGAGCGCCGTCTTGAGAAAGGGCAGGGCGGCCGTTGGCGCGCCGAGCTGCAACGCCAGGAGTCCCAGGTTGTGGTTGGCGTCGGGGTGGTGGGGATGGCGTTGCAGAATTTCCCGGTAAAGGTGTTCCGCCTCCTGCCACCGACCGGACTGATGCAGGGTGACGGCCCGTTGCAGGACCGGTTCCGGGGTTTGCGGGGGAGAGAGGGGTGTCATCGGGCGCAATGACCTCAGAAAGGACCGCGAAAACCTTCCACCTCGCTGGAAGGGGTGGGGTCCGGCACCCACTCCCCATCCCTCCCGGTGATCAGGGCATACGCGGCGGCGGCAATGGTGGCGGCGTTGGGATAGAACAGGTTCTCCAGCGGTTTGGTGGTGGGGCAGGGTACCGGGGCGAAACCCAGACGCCGCACCCGAACCCCTCTGTCCCCCCGCCATCGTTCCGCCATTTGCGCCACGATTTCCGCGCTGGCTCCGCAGTTGATCCAGCCATTGTCCACCACCAGCAGCCGCCCGGTTTTTTCCACGGAACGCGCAATCGTCTCCATGTCCAGTGGGGCCAGGGAGACCGGATCGATCACCTCCACGGCGATCCCCTTTTCCCTTCCCAGCCGTTGCGCCGCCTGCAGGCTCTCCAGCACCATATGGCTGATGGCCACGAGGGTCAGGTCGCCGCCGGAGGTCATCACGTTGGCTTGTCCGAAGGGGATCCCATAGGGGGATTCCGGGACCTCTCCCCGGGTGCCGTGCAGCATCCGGTTTTCCATGATCAGAACAGGGTTGTCGTCCCGAATCGCGCTGATCATGCACCCTTTGGCCGCGTGGGGAGTCGCCGGCGCGAAGATCTTGAAGCCCGGCACATGCATGAAGTAGGAATGAAAGGATTGGGTGTGCTGCGGTCCCTGTCCCCAGCTTCTGCCGACCACGCCCCGGACCACCATGGGTATCGACGCGGCCCCCGCATACATGTAACGGCTTTTGGCGGCGACATTGACCAGTTGGTTCAGGCACAGGAGCATGAAATCCATGCGCTGATGGGTGTTGACGGGACGCATCCCGGCCAGAGCGGCTCCGATGCAGATGCCGGTGATGGCATCCTCGGACAAAGGGGTGTCGAAGCAGCGCTCCTTGCCGAACCGTTTGTGCAGGTCCAGCGTGGAGCCGTAGAAGCCCTTGACGTCATCCACCCCCTGCCCCAGCACGAAGACGGCGGGGTCGCGCGCCATTTCCTGTTCCAGGGCTTCCCGGATGGCCTGGGAGAAGGTCATCTCCCGTGCCGGTGCGTTATTTGAAGACATGTTGGTACAACTCCTCCGGCGCGGGGAAGGGGCTTTCCCGGGCGTACCGAATGGCCTGTTGAATCTCTTGCTCAACGGCGTCGGCAATCTCTTGTCTGCGGGCCGGCTCGATTGTGCGCTCCATCTGTTGGACCGGATCGTTGTCCAGGAAGGAGCGGACCTCCTCATGGCTCCGGTAGCCCAGATCCCAGTCCTCTTCCGGACCCACGTGTCCCCGGAGACGACACGTCAGAATTTCCAGGAAAAAGGGTCCCCCCTCTCTTTGGCGGACCTGGTGGAGGGCGGTTTGCGCCGCGCTCCGGATCTCGAGGACATTCCCACTCTCCACCCTGGCGGAGGAGATGCCCGTGCCGCTGATTCTCCGGGTGATGTTGATTTGGGTGGAGCGGTTCCCGATCGGGGAGAGAATGGCGCATCCGTTGTTTTCACAGACAAACAGGATGGGGAGTTTCTTGAGCAGGGCAAAATTGAGGCTTTCGTGAAACGCCCCCTCCTCGGTTGCGCCGTCACCGAAAAAGCAGGCCACGATCCCATTTCTTTTCTGTTGCGCCATGGCCCAGGCGTAGCCAACCGCATGGGGCAACTGGGTGGCGACAATGGCGGAGGTGCCCATCATGTTCACCCGCGGATCGATCAGGTGCATGGAGCCCCCCTTGCCCCGCGCGCAGCCATCCACCTTGCCATACAACTCGGCCATCATGGCCTGGAGATCCCCTCCGCGGGCCAGATAGAGGGCGTGGCCGCGATAGTTTCCGAACACCACATCCTCGCGGGTCAGCAGGTCGCACACGGCCACCGAAGGCGCCTCCTGACCAATGGAGAGATGAATCGGACTCTTGATCTGGTCGGAGGGATAGATGCGGGCAACCTCCTCCTCCACCCGGCGGATGCGGTAGATGGCGCGAAAGAGTCGTTCATGCAGGCCGGGATCGGTCACGGTCATGGACAGGCTTCCGGCGAACAGGAGCAGCGGGTCCGCTTGCGGCCCGGAGGCTTGAGGTCCGTTTCCGGGAGGGGTTCGATCCCCTCCCGTCCCAGGCGGTTCTGTCCGGATGGGGGTGTGGTCATGGCGACTCCTGTTTTCGGGCGCTCAGGATGATCCTCTCTTTTCTGTTGGCGCCGTGATCCCGCCACATGCGCTCATACAGGCGTTCCATGTCCCTGGCGAATCCTTCGGTATCGAACAGGGGGTGGGTGGGGAGGTTGGCTCGCAAACGTTCCCGGATGGCTCGCAGACGGACCGGGTCGTGGGCCAGTTCCAGTGCCAGTCGATAATAGTCCTGCCACGACCCGGTGACCAGTTCCGGCAAGCCCGCCGCGTGCAAAAGACTGGCGGCCACCCGACTGACGAAGGAGTTGCCCATTCTGGTGATCAGGGGGACGCCACTCGACAGGGCGTCGCCCCCCGTGGTCTGGGAGGTGTAGGGGAAGGTGTCCAGCGCCAGGTCCGCCAGGGAGAGACGGGCCATGTGTTGCGCCAGGGTCCCGGTCCTGGGGGCGAACAGGACGCGGTCTGGCTCGATCCCGTGTCCCGCGGCCTCCTGGCGCAGTCTGTTCATGGCGGCGGCGTCGGCACGAGGCAGCCACAACACGCTCTCCTCGACCTCGTGGAGCAGGCGGCACCACAGCGCGAAACTCTCCCCGCTGAATTTATAATATTGATTGAAACTGCAAAAAACAAACCCATGCTCCGGCAATCCGGCGGCATCGCGTGTCAGGCGCGGGTCATGGAAGCGGTTGCGGCCATGGATGTGGAAACAGTGGGGCAGCAGGGCCAGGGTTTCGGTGAAATGTCCGGCCAGGGAGGGTGGGGTGACGATCGGGTCGCTGATTTTATAGTCCGCCATGCGGGGATGGCCCATGGTGCCCGGATAGGTGAAGTTGACGATCAGCGGCGCGGGCCGGCGGGCGAGGATTCCGGGTCGGAAAAATTGCATGTAGCCGGTGAAATCGACCAGAATGTCGATCTGGTCGTCGGCGATGCGTCGCGCCCCTTCCAGATCGGAGAGTGGGGCCAGATCACGAAACACATCACAGGCCTTGACGATGCGTTGTCGCCCGGCGTCGTTGGTGTCCGGCCCGATGGCATACCCATGGACGATATGGCTGGCTCTGTCGTGGGTTTCGAGCAGACCCGCGTACAGTTGCGTGATGGGATGGTTGCGAAAGTCCGCCGACAGATACCCGATCCGCAGACGTTCTCTCCGTGGATGGTGGCGCGGGTCCACCAGGGGCGGGGTGGTCAGGAGCGGGCCGACCTGCGCGGCGACGTACCTTTCGCTGGCTTCCCGCAGCAGGTGTCCGTCATCGAAGGGGAGGGAGAGTAACGGGAAAATCGGCATCACCACGCCATCGGACAAGGCGGCGCGCACCGCTTCCGTGTCCGCGGGCAGGGTCTGCCATTGACATTGAGTCTGGAGACAGTGACACAGCAACGCCAGGGCGTTTCCAAGCCCGGGATCGTGGACCAGCGCCCGACGGAAACTTTCGGCGGCTTCGTCGGTGCGGCGCAGGTCGTTCAGGGTGTTCCCCAGATTGTTGTGGGCGGCGGCGTAATCCGGTTGGCAAGCCAACGCCTGCCGATAACAGGCTTCCGCCTCCTCCAGACGAAATTGTTCGTACAGGGCGTTTCCCAGGTTGTTGTGGGCTTCGGGATGATCAGGCCGCTGTCGCAGGGTCATCCGGAAACTGGTTTCGGCCTCGACGTGGCGGCCCTGCTCGTGCAGGGTGATGCCCAGGTTGTAGAGATTCTCCCAGTCGTTGGGATGAGACGACAGACCCTGGCGGTAACAGAGTTCGGCGGCCTCCAGGTGGCCCCGCTGGTAATTCAGGAGGCCCAGATTGCAATGGGCGGCGGCCAGATCGGGCTTGCAGGCCAGCGCGCGCCGATAGCAGGAGGCCGCCTCGTCCAGGCGACCCTGCACGCGGAGCGTGTTGCCCAGATTGTAGTGGGCGTCGGCCAGTTCCGGGTTGATCTCCAGTGCCTGCCGGAAACAGTTCGCGGCGGCGGCGTGGGCTTTTCGCTCCGCCAGGAGAATCCCCAGATTGTTGTGGGCGTCGGCATGCTTCGGGTCGCAGGTCAGGGCGTGGCGATACGCGGTTTCGGCCTCCTGCCCACGGTTCTGAC
Source organism: Magnetococcales bacterium (assembly GCA_015228895.1). The sequence goes on along the minus strand of JADGCR010000007.1, from coordinate 17,192 downwards.
CGGCCAGCAGGATGCCCAACCGGTGACTGGCCTCGGCCAGGCCGGGCTGGAGGTCCAAGGCGTGGCGGAAAGCCGCCTCTGCCTCCTGGAGGCGGTTCCGGGATTCAAGCAGCATGCCCAGATTCAGGCTGGCCCTGGCATATCCGGGCTGGCTGCGCAACGCTTGCCGGAGAGCCTGTTCCGCCGCGTGAAAACGCTGCTGCTTCTGCAGTGTGATCCCCAGGTTGTGCCAGGCCGTGGCCAGTTCCGGCTGAAGGGACACGGCGTGACGAAAACAGGCTTCCGCCTCCGTCAGGGCGTTTTGTTCCAGGAGCATGACCCCCAGGTTGGCGGGGATCTCCCCGTCCTCGGGCAGTCGTTTCCGCGCCTGGCGCATGGCTTCCACCGCCTCGTCCAGCCGACCTTGCGCGTGCAGCGCCAGGCTCAACACCTTCCAGACGAAACCATGGCCGGGAGAGCGCAGGGTCAGCGCGCGGGCCTGCCGTTCCAATTCCGGATACTCTCCCTGGTTGTAGAGGGCGATCAAGGTTTGAAAGGGCGGATTGTCTGTCGCTGGCGTGGATTTCTGGGAAGGCATGGTTAGGCTCGCGGCTGACCTGGATGACAGCGACACGCGCTGGAGACGGCGGTCTCCAGCGCGTGTCGCTGGTCTGTGAAACGGTGGGATCCCAAGCCTCAGTCGGCGGCTTCCACCAACCCTCCGCCCGATTTTTTCTGTTGCATGTACTGATACGCGCCGATTCCGGCCAGCGTCAGCACCCCGACCAGAAGCACGGGTCCCCACGCCCCCAGGCCAATACCCAGGCCCAGGCTCAGGCCGCCACCATTCCAGATGGTGCCGGCCACCGCGGTTCCTTTGACCGCGCCCTTGGCGGCGGTACCCGCCACGGTCGCCGCCACTGGCTTGGCGATCGCCCCCCCGGTTCCCGCCACGGTCCCCTTGGCGGCCACGGCTCCGGCCTTGGCCTTGATGGCCCCCTGGGTGAGGGTCGCCTGTCCACCCTGCAACAGAATGGTGTTGCCTCCTTGACCGGCTTGCAGGGTGCCGTTGATTTCCAGTCCGCCCAGGGTCAGGCTTTTGCCGGTCCCCAGAATTTTTCCGCTCCCTTCGATTTCCACCAGGGTTGGGAGCATCCCTTTGGTCGCGGCCACTTTGGCCGCGGCGCCCTTGCCCGCGACCGCGGTCTTGGCGCCCGCCGTCTTGGCGCCCGCCGTTCCCGCCGGAGCCAACCCCTCGACTGCGGGATTGGTGAGCAGAATGGGGTGGAGAACGCCGCCGCCCCCTTTGGAGGCAATGGGCGTGAGCAGATAATCCTTGCTGCCGGCGACACTTTTCAGCGTGAAACTCTTGCCGGTCACGGTGGAGAGTTGTTCTGGTCCGATCAGTTGTTTGGTGATGGCGGGCATCCGCGTTTCCTCATGGTGTTGTTGGTTCGTGGAGGTCGATTACGGCATGTCGCTATTGTAACAGAACGCCGGGTGAAAGCCAACCCATTTTCAGTCGCCGCCCGGTTCCATCTGCAGAAGCCGTTCCAGATGCGCCACCAGGGTGTCGGACACGCCCCTTTGACGCGCCCGGGCCACCACCCGGACCGCCTCGTCCGGCTGGTTGTCGCGCATCAGGGCGTCCACATAGCTCGAACAGTACTGCTCCATGACGGGGTCGGAGAGCCAGGCCGTTTTGAAAAAAGGCAGACTGGCGGCGGGCTGGTTGCACTGCATGATCAGAACGCCATAATTGTGATTGGTGTCCGGGTGATTTGGCAGGGCTGCCAGAATCGTCTGATAGATGATCTCCGCCGGGGTCAACTGGCCGGCCTGATGGAACTCGATGGCCTGTTTGAGCAACGCCCAGAAATGGTCGTCGCTGGTATTCCGGATGAAGGGGACGATGGACAGATTGGGAATCGCCATCAAGCGGCCCAAAGGATTGGGGGAGCGGCTCAGCTCCTCCAGGAACGCCTCCACCCCCCGGTCGATCCGATCCGTCAGGGTGCGGATGTTCTGCGTATAGGCGTAATGAAGCAGGGCGTTCAGAAAACGGGGGGGCTCCATGGGCTGCCCGGCAACGATCTCGATCTGGTGATCGGTCCCCGGCGTGCGTCTGATCCGGGTCAATCCGCACCGGGGATCGTCTTCCGACAGCAGTTTCGGGTCAACGTGAATGACCAGTTCGCCCGTGGCCAGCATCCGCTCCGCCACATGGAGCACCAGGAGCTGGTAATGGAATCCCCCCAGGTTGGGCTGGGTGAATCCCCAGTGGATCAGGGAGTGCAGCAAGGGCCGCTGGGCCGCGAATCCCGCGGGAGTGCAGATCCGCTCGGCGCACAGATGGGTCAACAGAACATCCCGATATTCAAGCATTTCCTGGATGCTGTGCTCAACGGTGAAATAGGGCACGTCTTGATCGCTCAACCAGAAATCGTCGTGGATCATGCCCGCCGCCTTGGCGATGTCGTGCAGTTCCGCGCCAGGATAGACAAAGGCGGTTTGAATCTTGTGGCTGTAATGGTGATAGGAGTGTCTCTGGAGCTGTTGACAGAGTTCCACGGTCTCCATGATGGTCTCTCTCGTTTCGCCCGGCAGTCCGATGACCAGCAGGATCGCGACGTTGATGGTGGAATCGGCAAAGAGGCTGACCGCCCGCAGGACGTCCTCCGGGGTGATTTTCTTGTGGCACCGTTTCAGGATTTCTCTGGAGCCGCTCTCCAGTCCCAGGATGACGTTCTCGAAATTCGCCATCTCCATCGCCAGGATCATCTCCCGGTCCAGAGGCTTGACCCGTCCCGAACAGAAGAAACTGGCTCTTTTGTGTATCCCCCGGCGCTGGATCTCGGCGCAGAAATCCAGGACATGCTGTTTCAACATGAAGAATTGATCGTCCAGGATCTGGAAGGTGGTCACTTGAGGAAACCGGGTCAGGATGGTTTCGATTTCATCCACGACACGGGAGGCCTTGCGATGCCGCACCCGCCGTTGCGACAGGACATCCAGGACGCAGAAACTGCAACGAAACGGACAGCCCCGGCTGGTGATGATCTGGGCCTCGGTCCTCTCCGGGGTGAAGAAGAGCGCGTGTTTGGCGAAAGGGAGCGCGTCCAGATCCTCGATCAGGGGGCGGTTCGGAGTGGTCACCACGGTGCCGTCACGCACAAAGGCGATGCCGGTCACCCCGGACAGGTCCTGGCCGGACTCCAGGGTCGCCACCAGTTCCGGGAGGGTCCGCTCGCCTTCTCCCAGCACCGCGATCAGGTGGGGATATCGCGTCAGCAGTTGTTGGTACATCACCGTGGCGTGGACGCCGCCGATCACCACCGGCAGGTCGGGATGGCTGAGTCGCACCATTTCTATGGCCCGGTAGGTGGCCACCCGGTTGTCGGACATCATGCCGAATCCCAGCACCACCGGCGGTTCCGTCGCGAGGGTGTCCCGCAACCGTTCCAGGCAGGCCGGTTGTGTCTGTTCCGGCATGAAGAGCACCCGGCAATCGTAGCCGGCCTCCTCCATCACCGACGCCAGCATGCCCAGTCCCAGGGAGTAGTGGCCGTTTTCCTTGTCGAGCGTGGGCAACCACTTGTCTGCCAGGGAACAAAATGCGAGAACGATTTTCTTCACGACGCCACCTGTGTCGGTTGGAGAAAAACCAATAAAAAAAAGGAGTTGACCGAAACCGGCCAACTCCTTGAATTTTTTGGTGCCCAAAGGGAGAGTCGAACTCCCATGTCCTTTCGGACACTAGAACCTGAATCTAGCGCGTCTACCAGTTCCGCCATCTGGGCTTGATCATCTGCGGGACATATTAGCAACGCGTTCAACCCCTGTCAATGGAAAGCTGGCAAAAAAGAGAGACCGAACCAATTTCCTGTGGGAAGAAAGCGGCCACGCACCTCCTGCACGGTGGTTGGGTTGAAAACCGCGTGCAGCATGTCGGTCAAACCGGGAGTGAGCGCGAGGATCAGGACCACGGCCAGATACAAGGCCCCCGTGACCCACAGGTTGCCGGCATGGAGCTTGAACGCGCTCCCCAGGGCGTGGGAGGCCCCGCCCGCGCTCAACAGGTTCAGACTGTACAACTCGTCCAACAACAAATGGACCACAAATCCCGCCAGCAGGGTGAGACCGGCCAGCCAGCCGGACAGGGGCGGGAGATGAAACAGGTGGCTCGACAGCCAGGCCGTCACCCCGGCGCACAACACTCCGGCCGGCAGGGAGTGCCATAGGCCCCGATGGGTCGTGGCCCGTCTGAACCCTTCGAAGATCACCAGCTTGACCACCAGGAACGTCCCCAGCCACAACAGGATCGATTCCAGGATGGAGTGGGTCCCCACCCGGCTGAACATGACGAAAAAGGAGGAGATCAAGGCGAAACAGGTCAAAGCCAGGTTCAGCGGGATGGAATCGTCCGCGTCCACATCCGGGAGCACCCCGCCGATCAGGGAGGTGAAAAAACAGAGCAGCGCGGTCTGGGAATCGGCCAGTCCCGCGGCCATCAAAGTGGTCACCCCCACCCCTCCCGTCACCGCCGCCACTCCGATATGGACGCCAAAGGCCGCCATCGTCAGGTGGCTCTCTTGATTTCCGGGATTTTTTCAACCGTATAGACCTGAATTTCCGCCCCCTGCCGCCAGCAGGAGCCTTCCAGTCCGGCCTTTTGGCACAATTGGCTCAAAAACGCCTCCGGGTCGGGGAGTTGTTCCCACACCTGGGGCAGAAAGGTGCCGCGTCGTCCGTTCTTGCCCAGAATCACCCCATGCACGCCAGGGCGCAGGCGGGCCGCCAGATCCGCGCCATCCCGATGGGGAAACGGTTCCGGGGGGGAGAGGAGGGAGACCTCGATCTCGATGCCGGGCAGCTCCTCACGGGTCACCGGGGGAAAGCGGGGATCCCGCAGGGCGGCGGAGAGGGTGTTGTCCAGCAGGTCTTCTGCCAGGGGACGGTGGGCGGCCAGGGTGCCGATGCAGCCCCGCAGCGTCCCCTGTTTCTTGATGGTGATGAAGCAGGCTCCCGGTCGCGCCAGTTCCGGCCAGCGGTTGGTCAGGAGGGTGGCGGACAGCCCTTTTTCCCCTCCCAGGGAGCGGAGCAGATGTTCCCGGACCACCCCCGGCAAAGCCACGGCGAAACGGCTGGAACCGGGGGCGTGGTGTTCCGGTTGGCCGGCGGCGGGGTGGAACAGGTAGCTGGCGTATCCGACCACCCGTTTCCTGTCTCCCGCCGTATCCCCGGAGTTGCGCAGATCCGCGAGCGTGGGCTGCCAGTTGTGCCGCAGCGCGGTGGTCAGGAGGGCCTGGACCCCCGGGTTGCCGCACGCCTCGCAGGTGTCCATGGCCCGGGGGTCCAGGGACAGCACCGCCTCGTTGCTTCTGGCGTCCCGCAGGCGGGCCTCCTCGTAGGGGTGGAAATGGGAGAGATCGGTGGAGACCACGATCAGGTCGTCGGGACGCCGGCAGCTTGCCAGGAGCTCCGCCAGGGCCTGGCCACTGGTATCCCCGTAGACGATGGGGACGATGCGGAAGTGGACCAGGGTTTCCTGGAGAAACGGGAGCTGGGTCTCCAGGGAGTGTTCCAGGCGATGGGCGGCGTCATCCGTGGAGACATGGGGTCTGGCCGCCAGGCGGGCCACGGCCTCCTGGTCCACCTCCACCGGGCCCAGGGGGGTTCCGTAGGCGGTGTAGTCGCCCACCGAGACCCCGCGCAAGGGCACCCTGTGGCTTGGTCCCAGCAGGAACACCCGCCGGGGGGCGTGGGCCGGAGCCGCCGGGAGGCTCTTGTAGGCGCAGGCCGCCGTCCGTCCCGAATAGATGAAACCGGCGTGGGGCACCACCATGGCCACCGGATCGGCCTTGACCTCGGGCGCCTGGGCCAGCAGCGTCCGCACCAGGTTCCTCAACTCCCCGGCCTCGCCGGGATAGAACATGCCAGCCACCGCCGGCGCTCGCACGCGCTCCGTTTTCATGACACCCTCCGTCTTTAGGATGGGATTGGTTTGCGATACCTGTTTCACTTTAACATGTCCCCCGCCTGTGGGGCAAAGGATCCGGATGCTTCATTCGGTCTGCCCCGGGTCGCTCAACCCTTGGAGAGCAGACGGCGTCGGGCCAGCAGGTCGAAGATCCTCTGCTCCAGCAGATTCGTGGCGATGGTGCCGGGACGCAGGACGCCCCGCACCAGGTTGACCAGGCGCCAGGGGCGACGGAGATAGGAGAGGGCGTAGAAGCCGAGTTGCCCCATCAACCGGAAAAGCATCAGGGAGCGCCCGGAGAGGTGTCGGCAGAAGGATTGGGCGACGGTCAAATCGAACTGACAGATCAACGTGGCGATATAGGCGTCGTCCAACGCCGGAATCGCCCCGGCCTCCCTGAGTTCGTCGAAGAGTTCGGAGCCGGGATAGGGGGTGAAGATGGCCACGTTGCAGTCGTGCACCCCAAGCCAGGCCAGGCGCAGGATGAGTCCGAGGGTCCGCAGCACATCCCGCGTTTCGTCATCCGGGAAGCCGATCACGAAGTTGACCTTGACCGTATGTCCCACCCTGAGCGCGGTCTGTATGCTGGAGAGGGTCGTGCGCAGATTCAGTCGCTTCTTGATCCTTTTCAGGGTGCGTTCGGAGCCGCTCTCCGGGGCGTACACCAGATAACGGCAGTTCGCCGCGAAAATGGCGCGCAACACCTCCTCGTCCAACGCTTCGCAACGGGTGCCGGAGGGCAGTTGCCAGATGATGGAAAGACCGTTCGCCTTCAATGCGGCGCAGAACCGGAGCATCCACTCCTTGCGCACGATGGCGGTGAGGTCGAAGAAGTCGATGCTGTTGGCCCCGAAATCCTGGATCAACCACTGGATTTCGGCGATGACCTCCTGAACGTCGCGCAGTTTGTAGCGGGTGGACCACATGCCCGGATTGGAGCAGAAAGTGCATTGATAGGGGCAGCCCCGCGAGGCGAGGATGGGCATGTTGCGTCCCATCGCGATCCCCATGGTCCAGTTGTCGATGAAATAGTTCCGCACCTGCAACAGGTGCCAGGCGGGGCGGGGCAGCTCGTCGATCAGGCCGATCCTGCTGCCGACCCCTGTTTTCATGACGCCTGCGGGGGTGAGGTGGGCCACGCCGCCGATGCCGTCCACCGGGGCGTCGTGGAACAGGGCGTGCACCAGTTCGAGAAACGTCAGTTCACCCTCGCCGATCACCGCGTAGTCGATGGCCGGACAATCCCGGAGCACATATTCCGTCAGTGCCGTGACATGCTCCCCGCCGACGACGATCCTGGCCGCGGGGAAACGGTCCCGGATGCCCTGGATCAGGCGCCGATGCTCCAGCCACTCCTGGCTGAACATCATCGAGATCCCGATGACGCGGGTGTCGGAGGGGATGCGCCCGATGATGGCTGCGGCGCTGAGTCCCTGCAGGTTGAACCGTCCGCACCCGCTCGCCACGACGCGCTGGATCTCCTCGCCGATGCCGTCGATCATCGCGACGGGATAGCCCGCGGCCTCGATGACCGCCGCCAGGTAGGCCGGGCCGATGGGCGGGGTGATCGGGGTGCTGTAGGCATGCTTCGACATGACGGCGAAAGGACGGATGAGCGTGACCATCGCGTCGCAGGGAACCGGGGCGGCCAGTTCCCGGATGAGCGCCCGTACCGAACGGCCGTCCTGGGCCCGGGTCCGGTGGGTCGTCCGGGTGCTGCCGGTCTCCGCAGCCAGGGAAGAGTCGGTGGGTGTCATGGCGGGTATCCTCGGTGTTGGGGTTCGACCGTATCCGTGCGGAGAACAATCTAGCACAATCAAGGCCGCGTGGCGTCACTCTTTGTGGCCTCAGGCCAGAAAATTTCTGGTCAAACCCCATCGATCCTCGCTACACTGCACCGATCGCGAAAACCTTCAACCTGAGTGAGACCCCATCCCATGCCGCATTTGTTGACCGCCTTGTGCCTTTGGTTGCTTTGGATCGGCCCCGCGTGGGCCGATCACGGCCTGAGTCTGGATGGCGTGCTGAAATATCCCCATGACTTCAAGGGATTCGATTATACCAGTCCGGAGGCCAAACCCGGCGGTACGCTCACCCTGCATGCCATTGGCGGTTTCGACAAAATGAATCCCTACACCCTCAAGGGGTCGGCCCCGGATTTTCTGGAACCTCTGGTCTTCGAACACCTGATGGTCCAGTCCATGGACGAACCCTTTTCCCAGTACGGGCTGCTGGCCCGGAAGGTCGAAGTGGCGGAGGACCGGCTCTCCATGGTGTTTCATCTGGCCGAGGATGCCCGTTTTTCCGACGATTCCCCCTTGACCGCGGAGGATGTCAAGTTCTCCCTGGAGACCTTGCAGTCGGACAAGGCGCACCCTTTCTATCAATCCTATTGGCGGGACATCGTGGGGGCGGACGTGCTGTCACCCCGGACCATCCGGATCCGTTTTCGCCAGGTCAACCGGGAACTCCCCCTCATCGCCGGGGAGATTCCGGTTTTCTCCCGCGCCTTTTTCGCCCGGAACGCCTTCGCCCAGGAAGATCTCATCACGCCGTTGGGGTCCGGCCCCTATGTGGTGGAGGAGTTCAAGCCGGGCAAGATCCTGATCTATCGCAAGAATCCAAAATACTGGGGTCAGGGTCGTCCGGTCAACCGGGGCATGTATCAATTCGAGCGCGTCGTCATCAAGTATTACAAGGATCCGGTGGTGGCTCTGGAGGGATTCAAGGCGGGGGAGTTCGATTTCATGGCGGAGAACAACTCCAAACAGTGGGCCAGGGACTACGAGGGGCCCAAGTTCGCCCAGGGTCTGATCCGGAAGGAGACCCTGCCCCACAAACGCGGGGCCGGGATGCAGGGCTTGATCTTCAACCTCAGGAGGCCGGTCTTTCAGGATCTCCGGGTGCGCAAGGCCCTCTCCCTGGCCTTCGACTTCGAATGGAGCAACGAAAACCTGTTTTATGGTCAATACACCCGTTCCAACAGCTATTTTTCCAACTCGGAGATGGAGGCGGCGGGCCCCCCCTCTCCTGAGGAGTTGGCATTGCTGCAACCCTTGCGCAAGCATCTGGACCCCGCCGTGTTCGCTCCGGTCCAGCCCCCTCCGTCCACCACTCCGCCCCACTCCCTGCGGCAGAATCTGCGGGAGGCGGCCAGGCTGCTGCAGGAGGCGGGCTGGAAACTGGGTGCGGACCGGGTGCTGACCCATGACAAGGGGGAGCGGTTCGAGGTGGAGGCCCTGCTGGCCTCGCCTCCCTTCGAGCGCATCCTGGCCCCTTACGCCGCCAACCTGGAAAAACTGGGGGTGGTGCTGAAATACCGTACCGTGGACCCGTCGTTGTATCAGAGCCGGGTCCACGATTTCGACTACGACATGATCGTCAACGGCTTCGGACAATCCCAATCCCCCGGCAACGAACAGCGGGACATGTGGCACTCCCAGAGCGCCGGGATCAAGGGGAGCCACAACCGGATCGGCATCCGGGACCCGGCGGTGGACGCCCTCCTGGAGAAGCTCGTCGCCGCCAAAGACCGCAAGGAGCTGGTCACCGCCTGCCGCGCCCTGGACCGGGTGCTGTTGTCGGGACACTACCTGGTGCCCAACTGGCACCTGACCTATCATCGTCTGGCCTATTGGGACCGGTTCCAACGACCCGCGACCCTGCCTTTGTACTACACTCCGGAAGGGTGGCTGCTCTCCTGGTGGATGAAATGAGATGACCGCCTATGTCCTGCGCCGTCTGCTGCTGATGATCCCCACCCTGCTGGGCATCATGGCCGTCACTTTCGTGGTGATTCAGTTCGTCCCCGGCGGTCCGGTGGAGCAGATGATCGCCCGGATGGAACAGGGGGTGAACTCCGGTCACGGAGAGGTCTCCGGCGGGGGGGGCTCCGGTGGGGGACTCTACCGGGGAGCCAAGGGTCTGGACCCCGCTCAGATCGATGCCCTCAAGCAGTTGTACGGTTTTGACCGTCCGGCCCACGAACGTTTCGCCCTGATGATCTGGAACTACCTCCGTTTCGATTTCGGGGAGTCCTATTATTATCATCGCACGGTGACGGAGCTGGTGATCGACAAGCTGCCGGTTTCCATCTCCCTGGGGATGTGGACCTTTCTGCTCACCTATCTGGTCAGCATCCCTCTGGGGATCCGCAAGGCGGTGCGGCATGGGGACCGCTTCGACGCCGCCACCTCGGTGATGATCCTGGCGGGATACTCCATTCCCGGTTTCGTGCTGGGGGTGCTGCTCATCGTGCTGTTCGGGGGGGGGAGTTTCTGGGATCTGTTTCCCATTCGCGGTCTGGTTTCCGACGACTGGGACTCCCTCTCCTGGTTCGGACGCGTGGTGGACTATCTCTGGCACATGGCGCTGCCGGTGACCGCCTCGGTGGTCGGCTCGTTCGCGGTCATGACCATGCTCACCAAAAACAGTTTCCTGGAGGAGATTTCCAGGCAGTATGTCCTGACCGCGCGGGCCAAGGGGTTGACGGAACGGGCGGTTTTGTACCGGCATGTGTTTCGCAACGCCATCATTCCTCTGGTGACCGGATTTCCCGGTTCCTTCGTGGCGGCCTTTTTCAGTGGCAGCCTGCTGATCGAAACCATCTTCACCCTGGATGGCCTGGGTCTGCTGGGGTATGAATCGGTGATCAACCGGGACTACCCGGTGGTTCTGGCCACGCTCTATTTTTACACCCTGCTGGGCCTGCTCACCAAGTTGATCACGGATTTGACCTATGTGGTGGCCGACCCGCGCATCACCTTCGACAGCGCCCAGTAGACCATGCCGAAACTCTACTCCTACCTGAATCATGTGCGTCTCCGCGGGAAAACCATGATTCTGATCGGCTTGATGGCCGTCAGTTACCTGGCTGTGGCCACCATTGTCGGACGGCACATCGTCACCCTGGAACGGGCCACCTCCCAAAAGAAGCATCTGGACCAGGTGAGCCTGCTGATCAATCAGATCGCCTTCGAGAGCTTCGGCTTCCATCTGCTCATGGCGCAGATGCTGGATGATGGTCCCAAAGCCTCGGACAATGACGGTCCGGTGGATCGCGTCTTGGATGACAGGATCGTCAAGATCACTCAGAACATTGGCCGGTTGAAGGCCCTGTCCGCAGCCGACGGCGCCGCGCGGGTCGCCCCCCTGCGGGACACGGAGCAACCCCTGCAAGAGATCGAGCGGCTGTTGGTCAGATTGCAGCAGGTGGACCATGACGCCCTGACCCTCAAGCAGGAGATCGGTGTCAGCGAGGATGACGGCATCCAGGGGCGGCTGAGGACCTATATCCACCGTCTGGAAATGAGGCTGGCCAGCAAGAACGATCACAAGGCCATGGTCAACCTGTTGCAGTTGCGCAGAAGGGAGAAGGATTTCATGCTGCGCGGCCACCCGGAGAGTCTGCAACTCTTTCAGCAGGCCCTGCAGGTGATGCAGACCACCATGGACGCCTTCCCGGAACTGGGGGCGGTTGACATCACCCACATCAAGCAGACCTTCGCCAGCTACCGCCAGGAGGCGGAAAGGCTGCAACAGCGCATGCCCCTGTTCGAAAAGTATCAACGGGAGCTGCTGGAGATCAACAACGCCATTCTGGCCAATAACACCGTCCTGACGTACAAGAACCAGCAACTGATGCTCTACAATACCTCGGACCAGGAGAACACCCTGAATCAGACCGGTCTGAGCCTGCTTTTGTCGTTGTCCGTCACCTTTTTGCTGCTTGGTTGGGTCACCTATCTGTTTTTTCAGAGTCTGCTGATCCCCATTCAACTGTTGAGCCAGTATGCCAACCAGATCTCCAGGGGGCAGTACGATCTCAAGATCGCCTTGTATGGCACGGATGAGATCGGCGCGCTCTCCTCCTGTTTGCAGGAGATGAAGCAATCCCTGTTGCATCAGCAGAACATCCTGGCAAACCAGGTGCAGATCCGCACGGAACATCTGGAGATCACCAACGCGGTCCTGCACGACACCATCAAGCAGCTCAACGACACCCATCAGGAGTTGCTGCACAGCGAGAAGATGGCTTCCCTGGGCCGTCTTGTGGCAGGATTCTCTCATGAAATCAACACACCAATCGGCATCGCCATCACCACGATCTCCAATATTCCCGAATTGATCCGGGATTTGCATCAGATGCTCTCCCAGGACGAGGTGGATGAGGATGAACTGGGCGCCCTCCTGACCCAATTGACTCAAACCGCGGAACTGGGGCTCTCCAGTCTCAAGAAGGCGGCCAATCTGGTGACCCGTTTCAAGCGGACCTCCGCGGACCAGGCTTCCGAGGAGGCCAGGAGCTTCAATATCAACGAAATGATGCAGGACATCCTGGCGACCCTGCATACCGCCTTCAAAAAGAGCCCCATCGTCATTGAACTCCGCTGTCCGATGGACATCACCCTGCACTCCCAGCCGGGACTCATCGGTCAGGTCATGACCAATCTTCTGATGAACAGCCTCAAGCATGGCTTCGACAACGGGACCCGTGAAGGGCGGATCGTCATCGAGGTCCAGATGTTGGACGGCATGCCCAAAAAGCTGGCGATTCGCTATCAGGACAATGGGGCGGGCATTCATCCGGATCATCTGAAGAACATCTTCGATCCGTTTTTCACCACGGCGCGGGAGCGGGGTGGCTCTGGACTTGGTCTGACGATCTGTTACAATATAGTCACCACGCAATTACGTGGTGAAATCGTCTGTCAGAGTGAATGGGGTGAAGGGGTGGTTTTCGAGATCCGTCTGCCTGCCGCACAGGGGTCGTGATGAACAAAATGAGGAAAATAGTCTTCAAGTCCAGGAAAGCCGTCGCGTCGCCAGAACCGCCCACCCAGAAGAAATGGAAACTGCTGGTGGTGGACGATGAACCGGATGTGCACGCCGCCACCCAGTTGTCCCTGAGTCGCTTCTCCTTCGGCGACATCCAGCTCGCCCTGCTCCACGCCCATTCCGCCATGGAGGCGCGGGGGCTGCTGACCCGGCATGCCGATGTGGCGGTGGCGTTGATCGACGTGGTGATGGAGACCGACTCGGCGGGACTGGATCTGGTCAAGTTCATCCGCGAGGAGCAAAAGAATCTGTTCATGCGGTTGATCATCCGCACCGGTCAGCCGGGCATGGCGCCGGAACGGTTCGTCATCGAGCATTACGACATCGACGACTACAAGGAGAAGACCGAACTCACCTCCCAGAAGCTGTTCACCACCATTCGCAACGCCATCAAGGGATTCCGGGATCTCCAGACCATCGCGCAACACCACGAGGAGTTGGTGGACGCCCACAATCATGCCATTTACATGCTGGCCATGGCCTCGGAACTCAAGGACCGGGAGACCGGCAACCACATTCACCGCATTCGCCACTACACCGAGAGCCTGGCCAACCGGCTGGGACTTTCCCGGAACGAGGCGCGGAGTCTGGGTCTGGCCGGCATGCTCCACGATCTGGGGAAGCTGGGGATACCGGATCAGATCATCCAGAAACCGGGACGACTCACCGAGGAGGAGTTCGCGGTGGTCAAGACCCACCCGGAAATGGCGCTGCATATTCTGGGTGAGCACAAGTGGTTCGAGACCGCCAGAGAGGTGGCCTACAGCCACCATGAGCGGTGGGACGGGAGCGGTTATCCCCAGGGGTTGCGGGGCGAGGAGATTCCAGTGTCGGCGCGCATCGTGGCGGTGGCGGATGTCTTTGACGCCCTGGCCAGCGATCGTCCCTACAAAAAGGCCTGGCCGGTGGAGCAGGCGGTGGCGGAGATTCGCAGGTGCGGCGGCACCCATTTCGATCCGGAGGTGGTGGACGCTTTCGAGAGCGAGCTGGCGAGCGGGGCGATTCGGCAGATCAAGGACTCTTTCCCCACCGAATGACCGGTTGACAACGGTTCATTGCGCCCGGTCCGGTCCGGCGTGGGTCCAGTTGAAGGAGACATCCACGCTGGCCTGGGGGGTGACCAGCCGGTCGATGAGGATTTTGATCAGCTTGTCCTTGAGTTTCTCCCGCAACGGGCCTTCCAGGGAGGCGAAAGCCTGTTGGTCCAGGCGCATGACGATGACCTCGCCGTTGGAAACCACGTCCGCGGTGCGTGCCCGGCCCTGGGAGAGAAACGACACTTCGCCGAACACATCGCCGCTTTTGAGAATGGCCAGGGGCAGGGAACGATTGCCCACAACCGTGGCCGTCCCCTTGAGAATGACGAAGAGGTCCCCATCCAGATCCCCTTTGCGAATGATGATCGAGCCGGGATGATAACGGAAAATGCGCAATTGGAGGTTGCCGACGGTCTCTTTCTCCTCGTCCGTCAAGCCGCGGAAAAAGGCCAATTTATCCAACACTTCCAAGGTATGCATCGATGGGACTCCAACTGGGGGCGAGGTGGACGATTCAATAAGAAAATTCTTCTGGCACAAAATCCTGGCGCGGGATACAGTATTTTCACACAGAAACAACAGCAATTACAAAATTTTTTTCAAGGAACCCTCCCATGACATGCAAAGTCGATGAAATTCTGAATGACTCTCAAGAGTTGATCCGGGAGACGATCCTCCGGTTCGCGGACGATCTGACCACGGATTTCAATCAGGAGCCCGCGCCCTCCGAACCTTTGATGCAAAGCGCTCCCTACAAAACCCTTCAGGGGGCGTTGGAGAGCTTCGCGGTTTGGTTCGTCAGCAAGAGAGTGTAACCTTTTTTGGCTCTCATGGAACCCCTGACACGACCTTCCGCCTTTGATGGCGGTCAGAAGATCCGTCTGCTGCACGCCGAGGTCGGCGGGTATGTCAGGGCCATCGTGGATAAGTTCTTTGTCACGCTGCCCAAACGTCTCGCCGCGCTCTCCCGGGCTTTCGCCGCGTCCGACCTGCCCTCCATCCAGAGGGAGGCGCACAAGCTCAAGGGAGCGGCGGCCACTCTGGGAGCGGACCTCATGGTGCAACTCTGCTGCCAACTGGAAGAGCAGAGCCGGGCGGGTCAACGCCCCTCCGACGCTCTTCTGACCGCCCTCCAGGACGACGCCAGGGAGGTGGTCCGGGAGATGAACCGGACTCTGGACGCACTTCAGAGCGGTTGATACGAGGCTTGTGGCATTTTCGCAACACGCTGGACCGCCGTTTGTCGCTTTTGTGCGCGCTGTCGCCGGTGCCAAATAAAAATGGCATTGGTATTGCTAACAGCATCAGCGGGTCTGTTGGGCAAAATTCCTGAAAAGCATCCAAAATAAAGGTCTTTTTATATTTGAAAGTGGCTGTTTTTTGGTTAGGGTGAGTCAGGATTAATGGGATTTTATCTGGGGCGTATTTTTTTCTTGACTCGCGTCACGGGTTCCTTGTATAAATCTTCACGGTCAAGGATGTGACACTTTAGCAACATGGTTACAAAAATATCACATTAACGAAATGTGATCCGAAGCATTGAAAGGCTTTTTTACCTACTACTGGAGAAATGAAATGAAACAATATCTGAAAACCCTGGCAGCGGCGGGTGCTCTGCTGGCGTTGAGCAATCCGGCCCAGGCCACCACCTCCACCTATCAATCGGAGCTGGCAACGGCGCGATCCGGATGGACTTCCATCTCCGCCTCCTATCCCGCCTACAGCTCCTACATCGATTCGCTGTTCAACGCCATGGGCAACTGCGAATCCTCCTTCCCAAGCGGATACACCTTCTCCTCCATCTATACCTCCTATCTCTCTTCGGGATCGGTGACGGGACTCGAAGCCTGGGGAACCTGTCTTTACAACCAACTGTACGGCGGCAGCTACGCCACCACCGCCGCCCCGCAGATGCGCGCCCAGACCACCGCCACGGTGACCCAGGTCTCCACCCGCATCGCCAACATCATGCGTCCCAGCACCTTCACCAAAAAGAAAGTGGCGGAACTGCACGATTCGATGATGGGCATCGCCTCCGGCGAGGCCAGTGGCGGCAAGGTCGGCGTGTGGGGCAACGTGCGCCACATCAACAGCGAGAGCACCGCCTCCACCGGCGGGTTCGATGGTCGCAACAACAGCTGGCTGGTGGGCAGCGACGTGCGTGTCATGCAGAGCCTGCTGGTCGGTCTGACCGTCTCCCAGGACTATGCCAATTACTCCATGACCACCCTGAATCGTGACTCGCTGGCCACCAGCGTGACGCCTTATGTGGGTTATCTGTTCAACAACCATTTCAGCATGGATGCCCTGCTGGGCCACACCTGGCTGAACAACACCCAGGACACCAAGGCCGGTGCCGCCGCTGTCGGCACGTTTGAAGACGCCAACCGTTGGTTCACCGCGGTTTCCGCCAATGGCTACCTGCCCCTGGGCGCCGACTGGCTGTTGTCCGGCAAGCTGGGTTACATGTATTCCCACGAAAAGCCCAAATCCACGGACGCCCTCAAGCTGGGACAGGTTTCCGCCGGTGTGGAACTGAGCTACCTGACCCCCCTGCTGGAACCCTATCTGGGCGCCACCTACGCCTATGACTCCACCGCGACCAAGTTTTCCACCGTTTCCGGCACCAGCGTCACCAATTCGGACCGGGACGACGTGCGCCTGACGGCTGGTGTGCGCGCCAACCTCAACGACTCCTTCAAGGGTGATATCGCCGTGGAATCGGTGCAGGGCCGCGACCAATACAACGAAACCTCCGTGACCGCCAACGTGCGTTACGAGTTCTGAGTCGCCTGTTCGACCATGGAAGGGGTGGACTTCGGTGTCCACCCCTTTTTTTTATTGTTTTTTCCGGCTCTTTGGGTCAATGCTGGATTTGGAGCGTAAGGTTGCGCTATCATGCAAGCTTTGTGGCGCCAATTCATCCACCCACTGCCGTGAGCCGAACATGAACGCCTCGACATCCATCCTGCCGTCGCTCTCCGTCATCATCCCGGTTTACAACGAGGAGGCGAACATCGCGCCCCTCTGCCACGATCTGTTGGTGGTGCTGGAGGGCATGGGCAACCCCTTCGAGGTGATCCTGATCAACGATGGCAGCCAGGACCTCTCCCAGGAGCGCCTGCGAGACGTGGCGGAACGGGACGGACGCTTCAAGGTGATCCGGTTCTGCCGCAATTTCGGTCAGACCGCCGCCATCATGGCGGGCATCGAGCATGCCGACGGGGAGATCCTCATCCCCATGGACTCCGACCGGCAAAACGACCCCGTGGACATCCCCAGACTGCTGCAAAAATTGCAGGAGGGGTACGACGTGGTTTCCGGCTGGCGCAAGGCGCGCAAGGACAACCCCCTGGTCC
>JADGCR010000079.1 GCA_015228895.1 Magnetococcales bacterium | reverse complement strand
CTGGAGGGTGGGGATCTCGGCTGGTTCAAGCGTGGGGAACTGCTCCCGGAGTTGGAGACCGCGGTCTTCAACATGAAAACGGGAGAGGTCGCCAATCCGTTGCGCACCAATCAGGGGATTCACATCCTGGTGTTGTTGGAAAAGCGCAAGGCGGCCGTCGCGGCCAAGGGGAGTCCGTCCGGACCGGAAAAGGTCAAGGTCAAGGCGCGTCACATCCTGTTCAAGGTGCCTTCCTCCGCCTCGACCAGGGAGGAGTCCCAGGCGAAGGAGTCTCTGGTGGCGATTCGCAAGGAGCTGCTGGCGGGCGCCGATTTCGCGCAAATGGCCAAGAAGTATTCCCAGGACGAGACCGCCCGCGAGGGTGGTGATCTGAAGTGGTTCGGCCCCGGCTTGATGGTGGCCCCCTTCGAGGAGGTGGCGTTCGCTTTGAAGCCCCGTGAGATTTCCGAGCCGGTGCGCACCCCCTTTGGTTGGCATCTTATTTTGGTGGAGGACCGAAAGATCCTGGATCCGGACTCATTGGAGGCTCAAACCAAGGAGTTGGAGGAGCGGGTGATGGAGGTCAAATTGCAGGCCCGTTACAATCAGTGGCTGCGGGATATTCGTCAACGAGCGTATGTGGAGTACCGATGAACAAGTTATCTATAGCGGTGACCATGGGGGATCCTGCCGGGATTGGACCTGAAATCGTCCTCAAGGCTTTCGCGGCGCACCCTTGGCGCATCAACACCCGATACCGATTGATTCACATTGGTGACCCGGAGGTTTACCGGCACACGGCGCGCCATTTGGGGATGGAGGTCTCCTTCAGGGTATTCTCCTCCCTGGAGGAGGCCGCTGATTGTCCTGCGGAGCAGTTCGGGATTTTACCCACCGGGGCCAGGGTGGAACTCTCCTCGTTCGCTTTTGGCCATCCCGATGCCAGGCATGCCGCCGCGGTGGTGGAGAGCGTCGAGACAGCCGCCCGTTTGGCCCGTGACGGACGGGTCGCGGCCATGGTGACCCCGCCGTTGCACAAGGCGTCGATGCATGGCGGGGGGTTCGATTTTCCCGGTCACACCGAACTGCTGGCGCACCTTCTGGGTGTGGAACATGTGGTGATGATGTTGACGGGCAACGGTTTGCGGGTGGTTCCCGCTACGATTCACCAATCGTTGGCGTCGGTGCCCGGATCGCTCACTCGCGAGGGTTTGCGCCAGGTGATTCAGATCACCCTGGATGCCATGCGATTGGATTTCGGCATCGCCCGACCCCGCATCGCCGTCGCGGGGCTGAATCCCCACGCCGGGGAGGGAGGAGCCTTTGGCCGGGAAGAGATCGAGATCATCGCTCCGGTTTGCCGGGAGTTCGCCACCGCCCATCTGGTGCGGGGTCCGGTTCCGGCGGACACTTTGTTCCACTCCCGCGCCCGGAGCGGATACGACGCGGTGATCTGCATGTATCACGATCAGGCGTTGATTCCCCTGAAGATGCTGGCGTTTGGCAATTCCATCAACATCACCCTGAATCTTCCCATTGTCCGCACCAGCGTGGATCACGGCACGGCCCACGACATTGCCGGCCAGGGCAGCGCCGATCCGGGTTCCTATGTGGCCGCCCTGATGGCCGCCGAAGGGATCGCGCAGAACCGGGCCGCCCATCGTTGATGGCCGATCCAGATGCAACACCGGGTATGATCTGCGGGTTGTGGGTGGAATTTGTGGCAGCGACGAGATGAAAATGAAGAAAAATGGGGATGAAGGTCATCATGGACATCCTGACGGTCCACGTTTTGTCGTGGTGCTGTCGGACACGGACAATGATATCACCGCGGTCAAGTACGCGCTCCAGATCGTCGGGGTGTGCGACCGGGAGGGAACGTGGCGCAAGGGCATTCGGGATATCCGGGTGATCCACACCGGGGATTGGCTCAACAAATGGGACCCTTCGGCGGAAATGCTCGACTATTTCCGGGAACTCTCCCGCACGGCTCCAAAGGGTTGCGATCTGGTGATCCTGAATGGCAACCACGAGCTGGAAATTCTCAAGCAGGCGGAAAAAGGGGCGTTTTCCCATTTAGGGGAAAAACGGCTGGCGTTCATTCGCAGTCGGGATCTGCTGCATGTCTTTGGCAAGACCCTGTTTCTCCATGGCTATCCAACCGGCCATTTATTGAAATTCCTCCATCAGATCAAGAAGGAGAAAAATGGTCTGAACCGCTTCAACGAACGGGTGCGCAAAGCCTTCTATGAAGGACGCCACGCCCTGTTCAAGACCGATGAGGGCAAGGTGTTGATGGGCAACATCAAACAGGCCAGACACTATTATCAACAGCCCTGCTTCGATGGGGAAACCCAGGGGGTCAAGATCAGCAAATTGCTGAAGGCCATGGATATCCACACGGTTGTCCATGGTCACCGACCCAATATCCTGGTCCAGAAGGACCATGAATTCAAACTCGAAACCCCGGGCATCCGCATCGTCAACAACGACAATCAGCCCAAGAAAAGTCTGTTTGGGGCTGTCATCGTGGACCTCAAGGGAGAGATCATCTTCCTCAACGCGCGGGAGATGTATTGGCAGGGAGGAGAGCAGAAATTCAAGAAGAAGATTCGCGAGATTCTTGGCATTCATCAATAAAGTGCCACGGAGATGATTCGGAAAACCGCCGAAGCAAAGACACCATGGGCCGCTTTTACGCAGCGAGCCTGTCAGCCGATTCTGTCGGCAGGAGCCAGGACGCCACGCAGAAGGTCAATGAGTCAATAAAGAATATCATTGAACTCATGATTGGTATGGCAGAGTCACGAGAGTCCGGTCTTTTGAAATGCGTCGGAACCTTTCGCTGGAAACAATGCATTCTTGTCGTTTGGCGTTTCGCCGTTTTCCTCCCGTTCCAACACCTGAGTCGCCAGGTTGGCGGCGGCGTCGTCCGCGAGAACGCGGGCCAGTTCCTGATAGGCCTTCAGCCCCCGGACACTGCGCACACAACTGAACAGGGGACGCGCCTGGATGTGCATGCGGCCATCCTGACGGCGGGTCTGGAGAATGCCCCGCAACCGACTCAAACGTTCGTCGGTAAACCAGGAACGCCACAGGTGGGTCAAACGATCCCAGGCGGGGGTGCCGTCCTCCTCGCCCGCGAAGGCCGCCTCGTTGAAGACCCAGCTCCGGGTGTCCAGCACTGAGCGCAAAATAATGAGATTCAAGGAGTAAATGGCAAAATATCCCATCAAGGGCAACGGCGTGAACCACGCGCCACGACCACCCGTCATCAACAAGGGCGGGGCGTTGCCCTGCAAAATCCAGGCCAGTTGACCCTGGATCATGTCGTCCAGAGTGGCCAGAAAATCCTCCCGGCTCAATACCGTTCCCCGTTCCCCCTTCTCCGGTTCCAACAGCGCCTGCAACCGCTCCCGCATCATGGCGAGAATGCAGGGACGATCGAAGAGGGGGGTGTACATCAGACTGGCGAACCACCGCTCCGGCGTATTGGCCGGATTGATGAAACGCTCCTCGGCCAGCTTGCGTTGCGTCCGGTTGCGACCCCGGCGTTCCCGGAAAAGCCGGATCGTTTCATCCCAGGTCATGCGCAGAATGAAATCGGCGATCAGAAACTCCCCGAACGAACCATGCCAGAAGGAGAAACTTCGGGCCGACTCCTTCTCCCGGTGCATGCTCCCTGGTCGGGCCCTGTGCTCCCGGTTGGTGACGTTGACAAAAAACAGCCGTTCCAGTATCGGGGCCACCAGCGGATTCTCCGTTCCCGCGACCCCATCCGGGATCAACAACTGGGCGTCTTTTTCCAACTGGTCCGAGCGGATCGACAGGGTATGGCGGTGAAACATCCCCAGGGCGGCCGCACCCAGGCGTTGCATTTCCAGGAGTGGCGTCTCGCTCTGTCCGGGAGCCAGGCTGCGGGTCACGAAACGTTGGGTGATCTGCTGAAACAAACCGGCGCGGGTCAAAACCCCGCACCCCTGCAAGGGGTTGCCATCCGCGTCCAGAACCGCCAGCAGGGAGAGCAGAAAGGGCGTCTCCGCCAACTGGATGACGGCGGGATTCTCCGTCGCCACCAGGGGATGGAGCCCGGTGGATTTGAAAAATGGACGGTTGGTCCGATTCCACAGCCGAATCCAATGGGACCGTTGCGCCTCGTCAAAAGGTTCCAGGCGCAACACCACCGCGCCAGCCGGGATGTCCGCCCGGTCGATCACCTCGGTGCGACTGGTGATCACCAGTCGCACCGGTCGGCCCATGGACCCTTCCAACTCCTGAAAGCGTCGTGCCTTTTCCGGATAATCCCGGAAAATCTTTTCGTTGGCTCCCAACAGTTCGTTCATCCCGTCCAGCACCACCACCGGAAACCGGTTGCGCACGGAATGACTCAGGGTGCCCCAGTCGATCTTGGCGCCCGTGTCGTTGCGCAACTGCTCCTCGATCTGCGCCTGAATCGTGGCCTTGGCGTCCACTGCGCCCAGGACAACCCGGACCGGATGAAAGGCCGAAGAGGAGAGATGAGCGGCCAGAATGCGCGACAACAGGGTTTTGCCCGCCCCCGGGGGAGCCAGAATGACCAAAGGGGTGTGTGCGCTGTAGGCGGATTGCAACCAAAGCAGCAGAAAACGTCCCAGATCCGTGCGTCTCAGGAACTGCGCCCAGAAGAGATCATCTCCGTAGTGCCTCTCCGACAATGCGTGACGCACTCCCCGGAACGCCTGGGGAATGAACGCCTGCACGATTCGAGGCGCGGTCAGCACCTGTCCCTGGATCACCGGGGCCTGCTGCACGGAAAAGAGCGGGGCCTCCAACTGACTGGTGTAAAGCCTGGAGAGTTCATGCCAGTTCGGATCGGGATTTTTGGCCTCACCCAACGGGGGGAGGGCGCGGATGGCCTTTCTGAAGCGGGCGAAGCCCACATCCATGCCGTGGATATCCTCTGAAAACTTTGAGGATAAAGGCGCCAGCAGGCGTTGGACTTTCTGGCTGAGATTGCGCTCTTCGTGGTGTATGAATTCTTGAATATCGTGAAACTGAATACTTTGATCCATAAACAATAAATTTCCTCGGTTTTGACTGACGCGTTCTTGCGCACCACCACAGCCTCGCGGGTAGTGGAAGAGGAGGAGTTATAACACAAAAAATGTCAGACCAAAATGTTTTGATAGGGAAAACGAGAAGTGGGGCGCAAAAAAAAAAGACAACGCCCCTGGAACCGGTTCCAGGGGCGTCGATGGGACAAGCGCAAGAGAGGAGATCAGGCGAAACGACGCAACGGTTCCGCCGGGATCACCTGCTGATGCAGGGCGGCCTCTTGCCAACTGCCACCCCAGGCCAGAACAAACAATTGGGAGTAGTAGAGGATCGGGATATCGAAATCGGTGCCGTGACTCTTGTTGATCATGCCCTGGTAGACTTCCAGGTTCAACTGGCAGACCGGGCAGGGGGTGATGATCACCTCGGCTCCGTTGTCCACGGCGGATTGCAGGATCAGTTTGGTCAGTTGACACGCTTTTTCGGTTTCGGAAAACATCAGGGCGCCGCCGCAACAGGCCACTTTCATGGGAAAGGGCACGGCGGTGGCCCCGGTCGCCTCGATCATCCTGTCCAGATAGAGGGGATTTTCCTTGTTGTCGCCGCACACGCCGAAGGGACGGTTGGTCTGACATCCCACATAACCCGCCACCTTGAGTCCGGTCAACGGCTTGGTCACTTTGGAACGAAGGGTCTCCCAGCCGATATCCTCGATCAACACCTCGACAAAGTGACGGGTCTTGATATGGCCATCGTAGGAAAGACCCGCTTCGGCCAGAGCGGTATTGAGAGCCTGTTTGACCTGGGGTTCCTCCTCGATCCGCTCGTTGGTCTCCCGCATGGACAACCAGCAGGCGGCGCAGGTGGCCACCAGGTCGGTATTGCCCCGCTGCTTCTGGGCCAGGGCAAAGTTGCGCGCGGACATGGCCATGCGGGGCAATTGACCACCACCCGCGTAACCGATGGATGCGCTACAGCAGTTCCAGTCGTCAATCTCGTTGAGCTTGATCCCCAGCATGCGACACATGGACTGGACCGAGTTCTCCATGTTGGCGGCAGAGGCGTTGTGTTCGGAACTGCAACCGGGAAAAAAGGTGTATTCCTTCATGACTTGTTCTCCAGTTTTTCCTCAAGTTCGGCCGCTTTCGCCAACATTTTCTGAAAACCGTCAAATCCCTTGATCTTGCTCCGGAAGGGGATGGGATTCAGACGGCGGGTTTTGAGCATCCCCAAAGCGGAGTCACGCATCTCCAGACCCCGTTGAATGCCGGAACCGATGCCATCCTGGAAATAGAGTCGCATGGTGAGCATGGCCTCGCCCACCCGACCCGTGGAGACGATGTTCTTCCAGAACACCTCCACCGCGAAACGACGGGTGGGTTGCATCTTGTCCACCGCTCCCTGGGTTTCGGCGTAGCGGGCCAACCCGTGGATGATGTGGGTGATGGGCAGGTTGCGGGGACAGCGGGCGATGCAGTTGTAACACGAGGTGCACATCCACATGTCGGCGCTTTTCAACACCTCATCCTTTTTTCCGGCCCGCACCATCTGGAACAACTGTCTGGGGGAGTGCTCCCAATGGGCGCGCAGCGGACAGGAACCCGCGCACACGCCGCATTGCATGCACATCTTGATCCAGTTGCCCATTTCGGACTTTTTGTATACGTCTTTTGCAAAAGACAGGTCGTAAGCCATTTTCTGGTATCTCCTCTCCGCGAGGTTGACGGGGGGTCAACCTCGCGGTGATCAAAAAGAGCGTTAGAAACCCTTGTAAGGATTGGGGTTTAAGTTGCTGATCTGTTTCGCGAAGTCGTCAATCACCTTGGGCAGGGTGTCCGCGTCCATGATGTTGACTTCCACCATTTTCACCCGGTCCGACTCCAGTTTCAGGCGGGAGAGGGTTTCGGAAACCTTGCTCAGACGAATCTCCGCCAGGGCCGAGCCGCGCACGTTGTGACACTGATAATTGTCTCCATGACGGCATCCCATGAGCAGTACCCCGTCGAAACCCTTGGACATGGCGTCGGCGATCCAGACCAGACTCAACGACCCCATGCAGCGCAACGGAATGATGCGCACATACGGACTGACGGGACTGCGATTGCGGCCCATCATGTCCAGAGCGGGCACCGCGTCGTTGGTGCAGGCGAAAACCAGAATGCGTGGTTTCTCCTCGTCCTCTTCAGGGATTTCGATCTCCTTGAGCATGGCGCTGATCATGTCCACCGAGTAGTTGGCGAAGGAGATGATCTTTTGCGGACAGGCCCCCATGCAGGTGCTGCAACGACGACAGCGGGCGGGATTGAACAGGGGATTGCCCTTGTCGTCCTCGTTGATGGCCCCGAAGGGACACTCCTCGGTGCAGCGTTTGCACTGGGTGCACCCTTCCGCCCGGTAGGAGGGAAACGAAAGATCCCCCGACCGGGGATGCACCGCCACACCACTGGCCACCGCCTCCACCGCCTGAATGGCCTTCAATGCGGCCCCGGAGGCGTCGGTCATGGTGGCGGCGATGCCCATGGGACGTCGCGCCGGACCGGCCACATAGATCCCGGTACGCCGGGTTTCGTAGGGAAAACAGATGAAATGGGAATCCGGAAAACCGCTCTCTCCCAGACGGGGAAGGCTCGGCCCCTGACGGTACTGAAGATTGAGGATGGAACCGGGGAGTTCGTCCTTGCCGGTCCCAACCGGTGAGGCGATGTTGGGGTCCAGGGTATCCACGGTGGAAACCATGCCCGTGGCCAGCACCAGCAGATCCACTTCCAGGGATTCGGTGCCGCGCAGCAGTTGATCCGCGACCTCCACCACCACCCCGCCCTTGGCGTTGCCTGCCACTTTGGTGACGTCACCCTTGATGAAGACCGCGCCCTCATCCTGGGCCTTGCGATAGAAATCCTCCATCTGGCCGGGGGTGCGGATCTCCTGATAGACCAGGTAGGTGGAGGCTTCCTCCTTGTACTGCTCCATCACATACAGAGCCTGTTTCATCGAGTAGATGCAGCAGGCCCCGGAACAGTAGTCCAGATGTTCCTTGTTCCGCTGTCCGGCGCACAGGGCGAAGGCCACCCGTTTGGCGGGTTTGCCGTCGGATTTGCGCACGATCTGGCCCTCTTTGGCCATTTTCTCGAATTCCGCGCTGGTGATCACATCCGGCGAGCCACCGTATCCCAGATTGGCCGGGAGCCTGGTCGGGTCGTACAGGTCGAAACCCGTGGCCACGACGATGCTCCCCACGCGGATCTCCCTGGGTCCGGCGCTGGTGTTCAGGGTGACATCGAACTGGCCGGGTTGACCGGCGGTCTTGCTCACCACCGCGTTCTTGAAAATCTTGATGCGGTTGTCCCCTTCCACAGCGGCGCTCAGGGAGCCGATGAAGTTGGCTTCCAGTTCCCGGTAGGGGGGGCGATTGTCCGGGGTGACCTTGAGCATGTTGTTCATCTTGCCACCCAGGGCGCCGCTCTTTTCCACCAACACGGCCTGATAACCGGCCAGGGCGATGTCCCGCGCCGCCGTAAGCCCGGCCACGCCACCACCCACCACCAGCACATCCTTGGAACACTCGGAGTGCAGGAAGGGGTCCGGGACATTCATTTTCTTGATTTTGACGCAACCCAGACGGAGATAATCCTCCGCCATCATCTGGCGGTCCTCCTCCCCGGTGTCGTCGCCTTCCTTGACGTCTTGCAGCCAGATGCATTTGTCCCGCAGGTCCACCCGGTCCATCAGGTCGATGTCGAAGCGGAATTCGGCGCTCTTCTCACGATGGGAGCAGGCGGCGACGATGACGGCGTTGACCGTGCCCTCCGTCAGATCCTGCCGGATCATGGCCACCCCTTCCGGGCTGCAGAGGGCGGCGTGCTCCTTGACCACGGGAATTTTTTGTTCCTTGGTGGCGATGGCCTTCAACGCCTTCAGGTCGAGGGCGTCGCCGATGCCGCAACCGGTGCAGAAATAACAACCCAATTTTTTCTCGTCCATTGCCCTATCCTCTCTTCGCTGCGGCGTGGATCGCCTTCATCGCCATGGCCGTGGCGGACTGCACGGATGTGGCCACATCCGTCGGAGCCGCGGCGCAGCCTGCGGAGAGCACTCCGCCGGTCACGAATCCGTAGTCGTCGTATTGCGCCCCCGCGTAGGG
>JADGCR010000078.1 GCA_015228895.1 Magnetococcales bacterium | reverse complement strand
TCTGGCGGGTTCTGTCGTTGGTGGTGGTGTGGTGGTGCGGTTTTGCCGTGGAGGCCGCGGAGATGCCCCATCTGCGCATCGAGGCGGGTCAGCATGTGGCCATCATCAACCGCCTGGCCCTCAATCGTGAGGGCACCCTGCTGCTGACCGTCTCGGACGACAAGAGCGCCCGTCTGTGGGAGATGCCGGAAGGGGTGTTGAAAGGGGTGTTGCGGGTACCCATCGGCGACGGGGTGGAAGGGGCGCTGTATGCGGGCGCCTTGTCCCCGGACGGGCACACCGCCCTGGTGGCCGGGGCGGTGACCAACAACGAGAACAGCTACTCCCTGTATCTTTTCGATACCGCCACCATGAAGATGAAAAGTCGGCTCTCCAAATTGCCGGCCACCATACTTCATCTGGCCTACTCCCGGGATGGCACCCGTTTCGCCGCCGTGTTCGGCGATGGCAAGGGGATGATGGCGTGGGACGCGGGCACCGGCAAGAAATTGGCGGAGGATCGGGAGTACGGGTCCGCCACCGCCAACTGGGTCACCTTCGCCGGGGATGGCCGCCTGGCCACCAGCAGCGACGACGGCACCGTCCGACTGTACGACAGCCAGATGAAATGGACCCGCTCGGTCAAGACCGCGGTGGGCGGGCAGCCTTACGGTCTGGCCTTTTCCGGGGATGACCGGCGTCTGGCGGTGGGCTATCTGGACAGGTTGCGGGTGGACCTGTTGGATGTGGCGACCGGCACCATGGTCAAGGAACCCGACGTGACCGGACTGACGGGGGAGAACCTCTCGGTGGTGACCTGGGCGGGCGAGGACCTGCTGGCGGCCGGCGGGGCCGCCAAGGGGAACAGGCGGGTGATCCGTCGCTGGGCCAAGGGTGGCGGCAAGCCGGTGGATGTGGTGGTCGCCGAGAACACCATCACCTCCCTGGATCATCTGCCGGATGGCAAGCTGGTCTACGCCACGGCGGAGCCCTCCTGGGGGCTGGTGGGCGCCACCGGTCAGCCCGTGCTGCACAAAAAGGCCCCCATAACCGATTTCCGGGGCATTTTCAAACACCACTTCGCCCTTTCTCCCGATGGCATGGTGGTGGAGTGGCGTTTGCGACCCGGTGTCAAGGATCTGGTGCGCTTCGATATCGCCCATCAGGAACTGAGCGTCAATCCCCCCAGGGAGGCCACGCTGGCTCAACCCGGGGTGGAGGATGGGAACGTGACGGTCACCCGGTGGGAGAACAGCCATTCCCCCCAGTTGAAGAACAAGGGCCCCCTCCCATTGAGCCGCAACGAAATCGCCCGCGCCTTGAGTATCGCTCCGGATGGCAAAAGTTTCGTGCTGGGCACCGATTTTTTTCTGCGCTGGTTTGACGCCCAGGGGCGGGAGCTGGTCAAGGTGGATGTGACCGGGGCGGTTTACGGGGTCAACATCTCCAGGGATGGCCGCTATCTGGTGGCGGCCCTGGCGGATGGAACCCTGCACTGGTATCGCATGCTTGCCGGTCAACCCGCGTTGCAGGAGTACGCCACCCTCTTTTTCAATACCGAGAACCGTCAATGGATCGCCTGGAGCAGGGAGGGGTTGTTCGCCCACTCCGGCAACGGGGGCAAGAGACTGGCGGGTTTCCATCTCAATCGGGGGAGCGCCAAGGCGCCGGAATGGATCGATTTCGGTCAACTCTACCAGAGTTTCTACTCTCCTTCCCTGCTGGGTCGCAAGATGGCCGGGGGGGACGGGGACGCGGCGCTGACGGCTCAACTGGAGCAGGCCAACGCGGTGGTGCAGCGTCTTTTTGCCGCGCCGGTGCCGGAAGTGGAAGTGGTGGAGTATTGTCTGTTGGACAGCGGCGCCACCACCCGTGGTTTCCGGCGCGCCGAATCCACCGGGGAGTCCCCGCCGGACTGTTTTCCCCTGGGCAAGGGGACCACCCGTGGTTTCGTCCGCGCCTCCGCCCCCGCCAAAACCGCCTCCGCCGACGAGCCCGTGCTCCACACCCGGCAACTGCCGGAGGGCAAAAGGCGGGTGCGGCTGAAATTCAGGCTCAAGGAGCGGGCGGGGGGCGTGGGTGAACTCCATCTGTTGCGCAACGGCATGGTGGTGGAGAACGCCAACGCCAAAACCCGTGGTTTCGCCCGCGCTCCCGCCGCCAGGGAGCAGCAGGAGGAGGCGGTCATCCTGGAACGGGACCTGGAACTGCTGCCAGATGAGAACCTGATCCAGATGCGCGCCTTCGACGCCTCCAACAGCGTCCATGGCAAAAGCGGCGTGGTGAAACTGATCGTCCCGCCGCCGGCCCCCGTCGCGGGGGGGAGCGCCAGAGGGGTCAAGCCCGTCATGCATGTGCTGGCCATTGGTGTGGACCAGTATCTGGAACCGGAAAACCGCCTCCGTTTCGCGGTGAAGGATGCCAGGGCCGTGGCCGCGATGATGGCAAGCAGTCCCAGTCCGGAGTATGGCAAGGTGGTGGTCCAGGGTCTGTACGACGATCAGGCCACCCAGGTCAACGTCTTGAAAGCCTTCGACAAGCTCGCCAGCCAGATCGCCCCGGAGGATACCGTCGTGATCTACATGGCCGGACACGGGACCAATCAGGACAACACCTACTACTTCATCACCCAGAACGCCCGCACCACCGACAACTGGTCACAGACCGCCTTCTCCCAAGGCATGCTGGGGGAAAAGATGGCGCTGCTGGCGGAGAAGGCCAAGAAGATCATCATGTTTCTCGATTCCTGCCACTCCGGGGCCTTCCAGGTGAAGGGGAAGTCGTTGGACCTGAACCAGGAACGGGAAGGGATCAGCAAGGTGCGGGAGCGGACCGGCGATCTGTTGCTGGTGGCCGCGGCCGGAGCCTCCCAGGAGTCCGCCGACGAATATGTTGACAAGAGCGGCAAGGGTACGGATCACGGTCTGTTCGCCTACACGGTGCTCAACGGTCTGAAAGGGGAGGCGGCCATGCGCAGCGATCAGGAGGTGGTCGCCAGTCAGATTTCCATTTTCGTGGACCGTTCCATTCAGCGGATCAGCAGGGAGCAGCCCCAGTACACCCAGCGTCCGGTGGGGATCTCCCAAAGCGGCAACCTGAACGACTTGAATTTCGCCTTGACACGGGTGCAACCCTAGCGGGTCACCCGTGCTGAATTTGATGGGTCAATTCCCCCGGTTTTCCTGGCGTACCGACAAATCGCAACAAGTCAAATCAGCTAGGTTGATCCACTAGTAGGCCACCCGCGCTGATTTGACATGTTGGTTTTCCCTGATTTATTGGGGAGCCAGCACATTGCAACATGTCAAGATAGCCTGGGTGGCCCACTAGGGCGTGCTGACCTCGATCCGCAGTCGCTCCCGGTGGAGGGTGAGCCACTGCATGGCCAGCAGGACGATCGCCGAGTTGAAGGTGCGCCGTTGGCTCATCCACTCCAGGACGGTGGCGAAGGGGACCAGCAGGGGTTCGATGTCCTCGTCCTCCTGTTCGAGTCCCCCGCCCTGGTGGCGGGGGAGGGAGGCGTCGAACAGACCGCAATACAGATGAATCCGCTCGCTGCTGCCGCTGGGACTCAAATAGAACGTCTGAATGAACTCCAGTTTCCTGATGCGCCATCCCGTCTCTTCCGCCACTTCCCGGCGGGCCACCTGGCTGGTGTCCCGCTCCTGGCCGCAGGAACCGGCCACGATCTCCACAATCCAACCGGATTCCTGACGCAGATGGGGACCGATGCGGAATTGGCGGATCAGACCAACCTGATCCAGCACCGGGTCGTAGAGAATCACGGCCACGGCGTCTCCCCGTTCCAGAACCTCCAGTTCCACTTCCCGGCTCATTCCCCCGCCGAAACGTTGATAGCGCAAACGCGCTTTCAGCAGGCGGAAGAATCCCCGGTACACCTCTTCCATGCGTGACAGTTCGAGTTTCATGTAGGTGATTTTTAGAGCACGGAAGGTTGTTCGAGCCACATTTTGTCATAAAAGAAGTCCAGCACGCCCTGCAATCGACCTGTTTGGGTGTCGTCCATGGGGTCGGCCTGGGAAAGACCATCCAATTCCAGGCGGGCCAGGAATTCATCGTACACCATGGGGGTGTTTTGGAGTCTGTTGAGTTTGAGATTCAGTGCATCCATTTTGGCGTTCATACCTTGGACCCCGCTGCTGATGATTGATGCTGGAGCAGCAACCGGTATCAAGTGCCGTGCCAATTAATAAAAATGATTTATTTCAATAAGATGATGAAACATCCCCCGCAAAGGTTCTTTGTTGATCGGGAAATTTTTGCCTGATGGCAGAGGGTTGGGTGGGGCGAAACGATACGGTACGAAAATTGCTTGATTAATGGACAAGACCGTTGTTGCCGATGAAGTGCTTGACAGCTTTTTCCTTTTGCCTTGTCTGGATTCCGGGGCTGGATCGCGTACCGAGACGGGTTGCCCTTCTCGACGTCCCAGCACACCGGAATCGGCAAGGCGGAGAAGGCTTTTTTGACGGCAACGGTTAATTTATTGATCAGAAACAAAGAAAATGAATGGCATACGGTGTGCTATTTTCTCTCGATCAGCATTGTTTTGTCCGGGAGAGTCACAGAATGGCCACTTTTCAAATCGTCGTCAGCCAGCAGGGTTACAAGATTCTGGACGATGATGCCCACCGTTTGATCGTTGAAGGTATTTCCAGTTACCGACGTGCCCTGATGCTCTACGAACGACTGGTCAGTCTTCAGGAAGGCAGCCTGAGCACACCACAGGACGGCCCAGGCACTTGATCTGGGATGTTATCGATTGCAGATTTTTCCCAATGGGATGCCACCCGGACGGATTGAAGGCGGATGTCCATGCGTGAGATCAAGGGTCTTGACACAGACACTCTCTTGTTGATTTTTCGACAGATCGATTTTTTTTCCTCATTTTCCGACCTGGAGAAGAGAGCCCTGATCGGCCCCTTCACCCATGTGATGGTCTACGATGTCGGTGAGTACCTGATTCAGGAGGGGAGCAGCGAGGAGAGAAGTTTCTTCCTGCTGCTGTCGGGAGGGGCGAGCGTGGTCAAGAAAGGGGCGCGCATCCCTCTCGCCTCCTTGATTCCTGGTGACTTCTTTGGGGAAGTGTCGTTTCTCACCGATCGGGTGCGCACCACCAACGTGATTGTTCATCCCCTCTCCGAGGCGCAAAGCGACGCGGGGATCGGTCCTGTTCCCCACCTGTTCGGACCGGGGCTTCCCGATGAACTGCAAAGGGCCAGCACCACGGTGTTGCGCTTCGACCCGGAGTTGATGGCCACGCTGGAGATCCTCCTGCGGATCAAGATCAAGGACCTGATCATCCAGCATCTGGCCTTGCGGGTGGACTCCATGCATGAACAGGTGGTCTTCATCACCGGACAGGACCCCCTGCTGACCGTGGACCCGGAACTGGAGTTCCAACTCCGCGAAGGCACCAACCGTCCCGTCGAAGAGCGGGAACGCACCAAGGACCGCCTGATCGAACAGTTGGCGGAATTTCTGGACGAGTTGAACCGCTGCCTGGTTGTCTGCTAGACTCTCTCCCCTTGTCGTCGTCAAATGGCGACAGCTTCTTTGGCTTTGATCTCCTTTGGATCCTTTGCGGTTGCAAGGTCGGGTGGTTTGGATGGTGCGCGTGACGGGAGGCGGGTTGCGGGGGCGCGTATTGCAGACCCCCCGGGATCAACGGGTGCGGCCCACCACGGGACGGGCGCGGGAGGCGCTCTTTGCCATGTTGGGGGAACGGGTGACCGGGGCCTGGGCGCTGGATCTGTTCGCGGGCAGCGGCGTGCTTGGGCTGGAGACCCTCAGTCGGGGGGGGGGCGGCGCTCTGTTCGTGGAGCAGGATGGCTCCATCGCGGAGTTGATCCGTCTCAACCTGCGCGCCTGTGGCATGGAAACCAGGGGCGAGGTGGTGACCGCCTCCGTGCTGCATCCCGGACTGGTCGGGCAGGTGCAGCAGGGGGCGATGCGACGTTTTGGCCAGGTGCCGGCCATCGGGTTGGTTTTCATGGATCCTCCCTACGGCAGGGGACTGGTGCCGGCGGCGCTGGAAATGCTGGCCCACTCCCCCCTGCTGGCCCCGAAGGCGGTGGTGGTGGCGGAGCATGAGCCGGGGGGAGAGGGAAAAGCGCTGCAAGGTGCTTGGCATCCGTTGCAAAATCGCGCCTATGGTGATACCCGTATATCCTTTTGGCAATGGCGTGGTTGATCGTGAGCAAAGAACGCATGCACAGAATCGCTGTCTATCCCGGAATGTTCGATCCGGTGACCTTTGGCCATCTCGACATGATCCGCCGGGGGGCGTCGCTGGTGGATCGCCTGGTGGTGGCGGTCGCGGTCAACACGGAAAAGCACTCCCTGTTCACCACTCAGGAGCGCATCGGCTTCATCCGTGAGGTGACCGACACCATTCCCGGAGTCGAGGTGTGCCAGATGGATGGATTGCTGGTGGATTTCGTGAAAACCCTGGGCGCCCACACCGTGTTGCGCGGGTTGCGGGCCGTCTCCGATTTCGAGTATGAGTTTCAAATGGCGGGCATGAATCGCAAGCTCAGCCCCGACCTGGAGACCATCTTTCTGGTCTCTGGAGAAGAGACCCAGTTTCTCTCTTCCCGTCTGGTCAAGGAGATCGCCGGCATGGGGGGAGACGTGAGCCGTTTCACCCCCCCCGGGGTCATTCCCGAATTGCGCCGCCGAATGATGGAACGGCTGGGAAGAGGTGCGGGTTGAAAAACCTCTTCATCAAGAATTTCGGTTGTCAGATGAACGTCTACGACGCCTCGCGCATGGCGGCGTTGCTCCACGACGCGCTGGGTTATCACGCCGTGGAGGATCCGGCCCGGGCGGATCTGATCATCTTCAACACCTGCCACATCCGCGAGAAGGCCGCCGAGAAGCTCTTTTCCGAACTGGGCCGTCTGCACAAGGCGGTCGCCCCGCGGGAGGTGCTCTTCGCCGTGGGAGGGTGCGTGGGCCAGGCGGAAGGAGACAACATCTTTCGGCGCGCCCCTTTCGTTTCATTGGTGTTCGGTCCCCAGAACTATCACCGGCTCCCGGACATGCTGGCTCGTCTGGCCAGGGAGGGGGGGCGGATTTTCGACAACGGGGAGTCCGCGGACTCCAAATTCGACACCCTGCCCGCGGTGACCGAAGCGGGAATCGTCGCCTCGGTGGTGGTCCAGGAGGGGTGCAATCGTTTCTGCACCTACTGCGTGGTCCCCTTCACCAGAGGCCGGGAGTGGAGCCGCCCCGTGACGGAGATCCTCCGGGAGGTGGCGGGGTTGACCCGGGTCGGCTGCAAGGAGATTCATCTCCTGGGACAGAACGTCAACGCCTACCAGAGTCTGGACCAGGACGGGGTGGACAACGATCTGGCCCTGCTCATCCAGCAGGTCGCCCTGGTGGAGGGGGTGGAACGGGTCCGTTTCATCACCTCCCATCCGGCGGACATGACCCGGGAACTGGTGGAGGTCTTCGCCCGCGTGCCCCGGCTCTGCCCCTATCTGCATCTGCCCATTCAAAGCGGTTCCGACGCTGTGTTGCGGCGCATGGAGCGGGGCCATACGGTGGCGGATTATCTGGGCTGGATCCACCGGTTGCGTCAACTGGTGCCGGATATCGCCCTGGCCTCGGATTTCATCGTGGGTTTTCCGGGAGAGAGCGACGGGGAGTTTCGCCAAACCCTGGAGCTGATCCGGCGGGTGGAGTTCGATCACGCCTACTCGTTCGTCTACTCCTCCCGACCGGGAACCGCCGCCGCCACCATGGGGGATCAGGTGCCGCCGGAGGTGGCCACCCGGCGACTGGCCGAGTTGCAACAGCTCTTGAACGCCATTCAGTTGGCCAAGAATCATGCCCGCGTGGGCCGCGTGGAGCAGGTGCTGGTGGAAGGCCTGGCCAGGCGGGGCAGCGGGGAGTTGACCGGAAAGACGCCCCACGGACGCACGGTGAATTTTCCCGGTGACCCGGAATTCCTGGGCCGTGTGGTGGAGGTGCTGATCACCGAGGGGCTGCCCAACTCCCTGCGGGGAAGGTTGGCCTGAATGTCCATCAATTCTCTTTTTGCCTTCCACGACGAATTCATTTCAGAAAATTCCCGAATCAGCCGTAAATATCTCCATGCAATCCACGTTCCCCATCGCGGCTGATCGTCCACCGGACGACGCCATGACCATCACGTTGGCCTTCCCGGACAACCGTTTGGCGGCGACCCTGTTCGGAGCGTTGGATGTCCATCTGCGACTGGTGGAGGAGCGGATGGGCGTGATCCTCTATCCGTTGGGCAACAGCGTCACCCTGACCGCCTCTCCGGACCGGGTGGACAAGGCGCGCCGGTTGCTGGAGTTGTTGTACGCCGCCCTGGAACAGGGGCAGACCGTGGATTATGATCGGGTGGAGGCCGGGATGTTGGCGTTGGAAAAACAGGATGCTCCGGAGGATCTGTTGACCGGAAAGTGGGTCTTGCGCACCCCTTTGCGGGAGATCCATCCCCGCACGCCCCGTCAGGGGGAGTATCTCCGCGCCCTGATGCGTCCCAATCTGGTCTTCGCCGTGGGTCCGGCTGGAACCGGCAAGACCTATCTGGCGGTGGCGGCGGCGGTGGTGGATTTCATCGAGGGGCGGGTGGCGCGGATCATCCTGACCCGTCCAGCGGTGGAGGCGGGTGAAAATCTGGGCTTTTTGCCCGGGGATCTGCAAGACAAGGTGGACCCCTATCTGCGGCCTTTGTATGATGCCTTGTATGACATGCTCGGTTTTGAGAAAGTGGAACGGATGCTGGGGCGCAACGAGCTGGAAATCGCCCCGCTGGCCTATATGCGGGGAAGAACCCTGTCCGAGGCGTTCATCATTCTGGATGAGGCGCAAAATGCCACGGTGGAACAGATGAAAATGTTTCTCACCCGTTT
Source organism: Magnetococcales bacterium (assembly GCA_015228895.1). Next base: position 285 of record JADGCR010000078.1, on the reverse strand, counting down.
CGGGGAGGGTTCACGGGTCGTGGTGTGCGGCGATGTCACCCAGGTGGATCTCCCCGCCCACCGTCGTTCCGGGCTGGACCACGCCGTGGAGATTCTCCAGGGGGTGGAGGGGATCGCTTTCGCCCGTTTTTCTCATCAGGATGTGGTGCGCCATCCTTTGGTGCGACGGATTGTCAGGGCTTACGAAGAGGCGGCTGTGGTTCAGAAGGCCCGCAGAGGGAACCATGGGGGTTGATCGGGACAAAATGGCCTCCCGCCTGCGGGGGCGTCCGGTGGACGGCACCG
>JADGCR010000077.1 GCA_015228895.1 Magnetococcales bacterium | reverse complement strand
CCACCCTGGCGGGGGTGCGACCCGAGGGTCAGGAGGCGGGTCCCCAACTGCTGCTGATGGTGGACCGGGTGAAGGCCGCCGCCATGGGCATCGACCTGGTGGAACTCAACGACACCTTGCAGGTCACGCTGGGTTCCGCCTACATCAACGATCTGACGCGGGAGGGGCGCATCCTGCGGGTGCAGATGCAGGCCAACGCCGATACCCGCGCCAGCAAGGACGAGATTCTGGCCATCCGGGTGCGCAACCGGGAGGGGTCGATGGTCCCGTTGACCGAGATCGTCCATGGCAAATGGATCACCGGCTCCCCCAAACTGGACCGTTACAACGGCATGCCCGCCATGAAGCTCTCCGGCAATCCGGCTCCGGGGCGCAGTACCGGCGAGGCCATGGCCGCCATGGAGCGGTTGACCCGGAATCTCCCTCCCGGCATCGGCTTTGAGTGGTCCGCCACCTCCTTCGAGGAGTCCCTCTCCGGTGCCCAGGTGCCCATGCTGTTCGGGCTTTCCCTGTTGGTGGTCTTTTTGTGTCTGGCCGCTCTGTATGAAAGCTGGTCCATTCCTTTCGCCATTTTGCTGATCGTGCCCATTGGACTGTTGGGGGCCGTGTTGGCGGTCATGGCCCTGGGCATGCCCAACGATGTCTATTTCAAGGTCGGGGTGGTGGCGATCATCGGTTTGTCGGCGAAAAACGCCATCCTGATCGTGGAGTTCGCCCGCACCTTGTCTGCTGGTGGATTGCCTCTGATGGATGCCACCCTGGAGGCGTGCCGCATGCGTTTCCGGCCGATTGTCATGACCTCGGCGGCCTTTATCCTGGGGGTGATGCCGTTGGCCTTTTCCAGCGGGGCCGGGGCCGCCAGTCGGCGGGCCATCGGCACCGGGGTCATGGGAGGGATGATCGCCGCGACCGTGATCGGACTGTTTCTGATTCCGGTTTTGTTTGTCGTCATTCGCAGGGTGTTTCCGGAAAAGCCCTCTTGCGCGGGAGAGCAGCATGATTGACCGTCGTTTGTTGTCGTTGATGGGTCTGTTATGGCTTGGCGGCTGTTCCATGACCCCGGAGTTCTCTCTGCCCAAGGCCCCGGTTCCTGCGGAGTGGCCGGTGCAGAACGTCGGGGAGGGGCGGGATGACCATCCCTTGCCCTGGAACCGTTTTTATGGACATCCGCTGTTGCAAAAGCTGATCGGGCAGGCGTTGGCGTCCAATCGGGACTTGCGCGTGGCGGCGGCCCGCATGGAAAAGGCCGCGGCCCAGCTGGGGGTGACCACCAGCACCCGTTGGCCCGCGTTGCAGGGGGATGTCGCCCATCAGGTGGCGCGCGCGCCAGCGGATCTTTCGGGCAGCGGCAAGGCGACCATCAGTCGGCGCGAGGAGATCGGGATTGCGCTGCCCGCGTTCGAACTGGATTTCTGGGGTCGCCTCTCCAGCCTGGAGGAGGGGGCCAGGTCCACCTATCTGGCCAGTGGGCAGACCGCCCTGGCGTTGCGCATCGTGTTGATCTCCCAGGTGATGGAGGCTTTCATCACCTGGCGGGAGATGGAGGAGCGGATCGCCTTTGCCCACGAGATGCTGCGCATCGGGGAGGAGGTCAGAAATTTCGAGGAGCAACGGGTGGGGGTGGGCGTCACTCCTGCCCAGACGGAGTTGCGCGCCGCCATGGAGATGGAGGGGGTGCGGGCCGAATGGGTGGAATTGACGCGGCAAAAGGAACTGGCGGCCAACGCCTTGCAACTGCTGCTCGGGGCGAGTTGGGAACGGGATCTCTCCTGGCCCACGCTGGAGGGGCTGGATCTGGCGTTGCAGATACGGTTGGCTCTGCCGGACCAGGTGTTGCAGTCGCGGCCGGATGTGCGGGCCGCGGAGCAGCGACTCCGGGCGGCTCATGCCAACGTGGGGGCCGTGCGCGCCGCTTTCTGGCCGCGCATTCTCCTGACCACCGCGATCGGCACGGCCAGTCGGGAGTTGAGCGGTCTGTTCGTCCCTGGCAGCGCCGTCTGGTCGTTTGCGCCCAGACTGGATGTGCCGATTTTTGATTTCTCCCGCCGGAAGAACGAACTGGCCGCGGTGGAGGCGGAACGGCAGGCGTTGCTGGCCGAGTATGAAAAGGTGTTGCAACAGGCGTTCCGCGAAGTGGCCGACGCTTTGATCTCCAGTGGGAAGTTGCTGGATCGTCTGGTGGCCGTGACCACCACCCGCGACAAGCAACTGGAACGGGTGCGTCTGATCACCGAGCGTTACCGGGCCGGATTGGATGGCAGACAGGCCTATCTGCTCGCGCGGCAGGAGCTGTACGCCACCCAACAGCAACTCCTGATCGCCCAGCGGCAACGGTTGGTCAATCAGGTCACGCTCTACAAGGCGCTGGGGGGTGGGGTGGAGTGAGGGGGAGGTCTGGGCGTCAGCCGTCGCCTGGTCGAGGCTGTCTGACCGTGACGAGGCGCGCCAACGCCTCTTCGGCCTCCGACTCCCGCGCCTCGATCTCCAGAGAGAGGGTTTCCCAGTGGGTCATGGCGGTTTTCAACTCCACCTCCAACAGGCCGACGCGGGCCAGCGTGGCTTTCAGATCCTCTCTGGCCGCGGCGGCGTAGGCGTGGGGCGCGGCCAGTTCGGCTTGCAGAGCGGCCTGTTCCACCTCCAGTGAGGTGATCTTTTTCTCCAGTTTCTCCAGACGTTGACGGATCGGCGCGGTATCCTGGCGCATTCTGTCGCGAATCTGCGCGGTCAGGCGGCGGATTTCACGCGCGTCCCGTGGGGGGTCCATGGTCGAGGGGGAGGATGGGGCGGGGGGGTCGTCCCGCACCGCCTGGGCCAGATAGCTCTCCAGGGTGCCTTCCCAGGGGATGGCCGTCTTGTTGGCCACCACCCACAACCCGTCACAGGTGGCCTCCATCAGATCCCGGTCATGGGTGACCAGGATCACCGCGCCCGGATAGTCGGTCAAAGCCTCCTCCAGCGCGGCCCGCGCCGCCATGTCCAGGTGGTTGGCCGGTTCGTCCAGCAGCAACAGGTTGGCGCCCGCGAGAAACAGATGGGCCAGGGCCAGACGGACCCGTTCCCCACCGGAGAGATTGGCGACGCGGGTCTGCACCGCCTCCCCGGAAAAGAGCAGACCACCCAGCAGGGTGCGCAGGGCCGTCTCCCCGAATTTGTCCGGGGCCGCCGCCGTGGCGGATTCCAGAACCGTCTGTTCCGGCTTGAGAGACTCCAGGGCATGCTGGGCGAAACGGGCCATGCGCACCCGGTCCCCCAGCACCAGACTCCCGCCGTCCGGGGTCAACTCCCCGGCGAGGAGCTTCAACAGGGTGCTTTTGCCGGCGCCATTGATCCCCACCAGACCCACTTTCTGACCCCGCAACAGCTCCAGGTTCACCCCGGAAAAAGTGGTGATCGTGGGGGCCTCCACGGGGGGCACCGAAGCGTTGCGGGTCTTCCTGGAGTCCCTGCCCGCAAACGCGCCGGGGATCGTCATCGTGCAGCACATGCCGGAAAATTTCACCCGCGCCTTCGCCGACCGTCTCAACACCATCTGCCAGATCACGGTCAAGGAGGCGGCCGACAACGATTCCGTGGTGCGTGGACGGGCGCTGATCGCCCCCGGCAACAAGCATACCCTGCTCAAACGCAGTGGCGCGCGCTATTTCGTCGAGGTCAGGGATGGCCCACTGGTCAGCCGTCACCGCCCCTCCGTGGATGTGCTGTTCCGTTCCGCGGCCCGCTACGGGGGAAAAAATTGTGTCGGCGTCATCATGACCGGCATGGGGGATGACGGGGCCAGAGGCATGCTGGAAATGAAAAACGCCGGCTCCACCAACATCGCCCAGGACGAAAACAGCTGCGTGGTCTTCGGAATGCCCAAGGAGGCGATCAAGCACGGTGGGGTGGACATCATCAAACCCCTGGATAAAATCGCCGCCGAAGTATTGCGCCTGTGTCAAAATTGAAGCCATCCGACCGCCACAAGAGACACCCATCATGACGACATCCTTTGCCACCGACCACGATCAACATGGCATTTCAGACAAGGATTTTCAACGGTTAAGCGAATTCATCTACGCCCAATGCGGCATCATGATGCCGCCCACCAAAAAAACCATGCTCACCGCAAGAATTCAAAAACGGTTGCGGCTGGTGGGCCTGCACTCCTTCAAGGAGTATATCGACTGGGTGTTGGACCCGGAACAGTCCGGGGATGAACTGGTGCAGTTCATCGACATCGTGACCACCAACAAGACCGATTTCTTCCGGGAACCGGCCCACTTCGAATATTTGGCCCAGACCGCGTTGCCGGAGCTGATCAAAACCGCCGGCGCCGGGGTGCGCCGGGAACTGATGCTCTGGAGCGCCGGATGTTCCACCGGCGAGGAGCCTTACACCCTCTCCATGGTGCTCAAGGAGTTCGCCCAGCACTATCCCGGCATCAATTTCCGCGCCCGCATCCTGGCCACGGACATCTCCAGCCGGGTGTTGCGCACCGCCTCCAACGCGGTCTACGACATGGAAAAAGTCAGTCCCATTCCGTTGGGACTGAAACGCAAGTATCTGCTGAAAAGCAAAGACCCCACCAAACGGCTGGTGCGCATCGCCCCCGAACTCCGCGCCATGGTGAATTTCCGTCGCCTGAACTTCATGGACGCCGAGTTCGGCTTGCGGGAACGCATGGACATCATCTTCTGCCGCAACGTGATCATCTATTTCGATCGCCCGACACAGGAGCGACTGATCAACAAGTTCTGCCGCTATCTCTCCCCCGGCGGTTATCTCTTCGTCGGCCACTCGGAGACGCTCAACAATCTGAAAGTGCCCGTGGTGCAGGCGGCCCCCACCATCTATCGCATGCCCACCTGAAAGACCCGTCCGAACGCTCGACCGTGTGACCCGTCGAACCGCTCGACCGTGTGTGCGCGGGAACCCACCATCACGGCTCTGGTCGCGCCCCCTGGCCGGGACGCAAGGCGGCGAGACCCGGACCACCGGGCGCCAGATAGGCCTTCATGGAAACGCCCCCGTCCAGAAGCATGCGATAGACCCCGACCCCGGCCATCACCCGCTTGACGTAGGTTCGGGTTTCCGTGATGGGAATGTTCTCGATAAAGGTCAACGCATCCTCGGAACGCCGTTTTTCCTGCCACGCCTTGGCCCGGCCAGGACCGGCATTGTAGGCGCACAACGCCAACACCAGATCCCCGTCAAACTGCTTGAGCATGCGCTGCATGTAAGCCTGCCCCAGGGCCAGATTGTACCCGGGCAGCTGCAGACGAAAACGATTGGAGGGGGGGAACTGGGAGAGCCGCGCCTCCATGGCCGCGGTATCGGGCATCAGTTGCATCACCCCCAACGCCTTGGCCGATGACTCGGCGCGGGGAAAAAACTGACTCTCCTGCCGGGAAGTGCCCCAGATCACCGCCTGCGCCAACGTCCATCCCCCATCCGGAACCCAGTTCGGAACCGGAAACAGACCTCGCCACACCACCCGATCCTTTTTTTGCACCTCGTGGGATAATTTGAGCGCCAACTCCGCCGCCCCGTAGCGAATGGCCAGACAGAGACGCTCCTCAGGCAACAGATTCAAACGATCGCCCAGCTTCTGGATCTCCCCGCCGTTGTACCAATCCCTGCCCACCTCCTGCAGCAACCGCAGCCCCTTGGCCTCCTCCGGGGAGAGCTTGCCGTTGTCGTCCGGACAGGTGGCCAGTTCATCACTCTTGAGCGTGGTCAGAAAACCGCTCACCTCCTCCTTGGCCAACAGGCCGTAGATGTTGTCCAGATTCCTGGCCGCCATATGAAGCCAGAACTGTTTCTGCTCGGCGGAATGGTTCAAACGCGCCGCCCAGTAGGCCCCCTGACTGCGCCCCCCCGTGGTCAACCCCTCCTTGGCCAACTGCTGAAACAGCATCTCGGCCCGGTTGAGATCTCCACCGTTCAGGGCGCTCCAACCGGCAAGCCACACGGAGTCCTCCAGCGCCCCCCCCTTGTCCCGGACATTCTCCTGCAACAACCGATAGGCCGCCTTGTAATCGTGGTTGATGAACACCATGGCGCGCCCGTAATGATACCGCCAACGTTGACGATCCTCCGGAGCCAGGAGTTTGCCCTCCGCCCCCTGCAACATCTCCAGCAACTTCTCCCGCGCCCCCGCGCGATGCAGATACTCGAACCGCTCCCGCCAGAGTTCCTGGGTTTCGGCGGGCGTGAGTTTCGCTTTTTTTGCCAACGCGGAAAAATTCTGCTCTCCCTTGCGGGCGGCGTCCAAAGCCAGGAAGAAATCCCGACGCTCAGCCGGCATCAGGCGCAGAAGATTCCCGAAGGAACTGCCCGGTCCCCGCCCCAGCAGGGAACGCGCCCTGGTTTCATGATCCCCGGACACCAGCCGGGTCCAGAAGGAGTGACGCTCATCAATGGCGGGCAACACCACCGCCGCCCCCTCCCGATAAAGATCACGCCACAAGACAAAGGCCTCGTTGATCCTCTCTTTCCTCAACAGGCCGCCCACATGCTGCAAACGGGCCAACTGGGACTTGGGAGGGTGCCTGGCATACCACCTCTCCGCCACCTCCCCATCCAGTTCCACAATGCGCTTTTCCATGATCCGGACCAACCGGTCGGCCTGGGCGTGCTGTGGCCACCGGTTCAAGAAACCTTCCAGACGTTCGTTGGTCATCTGGTAGTTGGGATGCAACAGCAGTTCCAACTCCAGATAGGAGTTGAGCAACTCGTGCCCGGGCCATTTGGAACGATCCTGAAGCGCCTCCAGAGAACCTTCCCGTTCCAGCATCTCGAACCAACGACGATACTCCCTGACCAGATCCTCCTGAGCCAGAGCCGGGGAGATCACACCCAGCCAAACCACCGCCACTCGCAAAAACAACATGTTGATCGCATTCACCAATTGGCATCCTTATGGGTCAAACAAGGCATCCACGAACTGTCGGGCATCAAAGGGTCTGAGATCGTCCACCCCCTCCCCCACGCCCACATAGCGCACCGGGAGTCGAAACCTCTCACTCAACCCCACCACCACCCCCCCCTTGGCGGTGCCATCCAGTTTGGTCACCACCAGACCGGTGATCCCGATGGCGTCATGGAACTTTTGCACCTGACTGATGGCATTCTGTCCAGTGGAGCCATCCAGAACCAGCAGGGTCTCGTGAGGCGCCAGGGGGTCGATGCGACCCAATACCCGCTTGATCTTTTTCAACTCCTCCATAAGATTGCTCTTGGTGTGCAGACGACCGGCGGTATCGGCGATCAGCACATCCATTTTCCTGGCTTTGGCCGCGGACAGGGCATCATACACCACCGAGGCCGCGTCCGCGTCCTGACCCTGGGAGACCACCTGGCACCCGCACCTCTGCCCCCATTGCTGCAACTGAGCCACGGCGGCGGCGCGATAGGTATCCCCCGCCGCCAGCAACACCTGATCCCCCTGATTCTTCAGATAGGCCGCCAGCTTGCCGATGGTGGTGGTCTTGCCGACCCCGTTCACCCCGACCACCAGAATCACCCAGGGAACGGTTCGGGGAGGCAAGGGAACCGCCACCTGAATGGCCTCCAGCCGTTCCCGGATGGTCTCCCGCAACACCTCCCGCAGGGCGTTGCCATCTTTTTTCTGTTTCCGGTCCAGGCGTCCACGGGCCTCGGCCACGATCTGACCGGCGGTCTCCACACCGAAATCGGCCATGACCAGATGATCTTCCAACTCCTCCAACAAGGTTTCATCCACCTTCCCCCCGGTGAACAGATCCTCCAGGGGGGTGTTCAGGATCTCCTTGGTCTTGGAGAGTCCCTGCTTGAGACGCGCAAAAAACGACATGCCGTATTTCCTCCTTTCAGCAAGTCTTATTGACCTGAAGGCATCCTGGCGACGATCCCTTCGAGTTCACCCCAGAATGCCTCCTCGCCACGATAACCGCGAAACTGGCCTCTGGTTTTGCCCTGATGGTCCAGAACCAGAAAAGTGGGATAAAAACGGATCTGCCAGGCGAGACTCTCCCACTCCTTGGGAGGAGAAAAATTGTCCACCGCCGTCATGGGAAACCGCTTGCCCAGTTGGGTTTTCTGGTAATGAGGGGCCACGTGCTCCAGGAAATCCTTGCAATAGGGACAATAGGGAGTGGAAAAAAACAACAAACGCCCCACAGGCTCCGCCCAGGACACACCAGGGCAGCAAACCATCAACATCCCAACGAAAAACAGTCGCCTCGCCACCTTCATGATACCACGCTCCCAATCGACAATGAGATCCTGACCCCTCACCATACAAGGTTTGCGGAACTTTTGCAAAACACGCCGATGATCCATCGCCGACAAAATGAAACCCGCCGGACACGCACCGCCCCGTTTTTCACAAAAAAATTGAAACGGCGAACGGTTGCGTGTATGGATCAACCAAAGACCATCCCTTCATGGAACGCCAATGACCCTGCCCAGACTCACGATCATCATTCCCACCTGGAATGAGAACGCCCACCTCCCCGGACTCCTGGCCCAGCTGCGCGCCCAGGTCGGGGTGACGATGGAAATTCTGGTGGCCGACGGCGGCTCTCGGGATGGCACCCGGGAGACGACGCAACGGGCTGGAGCGCATCTCATCCAGGCCGCTCCTGGCCGGGGAGCGCAAATGAACGCCGCCGCCCGACGGGCCAAAGGTGCAGAGTTGTTGTTTCTCCACGCGGACTCCGGCTTGTCCGATCCCTGCCTGCTGCAACAGGCGCTGGCGGCCCTGGATCGCTTCCGGGCCACGCGGGGATACCGTTGCGCCGGACATTTCAAGCTCCGTTTTGTCGAACAACCTCCTGGTCACGAGGGCCTTTTTCATTATTACGCCGAAAAAAGCGCGCTCAATCGTCGGGAGTGCTTCAACGGGGATCAGGGGTTGTTGTTGTCACGAATCTTTTTTGCGGAACTGGGAGGGTTCTCGGAAGAGTTCCCCTTTCTGGAGGATCAGCAGTTGGGGGTCCAAATCATCCGGTTGGGCCATTGGCTGACCCTCCCCGGCATCCTGGAGACCTCGGCACGACGCTTCGCTCAGGAGGGGGTGGCCAGACGCATCCTGCTCAATGGCCTGATCATGGCTTGTTTTCATACGGAATTCCGGGAATTTCCGCGACAGGCCCCGGCCCTGTACCGCAGTCAGGACAAAAACGACCGGTTGCGACTGGCACCCTTCTTTCGCCTCGTTTGGCGGCTCAACCGGAC
>JADGCR010000076.1 GCA_015228895.1 Magnetococcales bacterium | reverse complement strand
CCCCCCGGACTGGAGAGCCAGCAAATGGGTCACGGTGGCCCTGGAGGCCGGGACATCGATATACTCCCCGCGACCCTGCTGGTTCGCCTCTCCGGCCTGGCTCCACCAGCGGATCAGGTAGCGTCCCTTGTCCAGATGACCTCCACCGCCATACAGGGTGCGGCCATCCCTGGACCAGGCAACCACCCACAGATGGTTCTGCACCCCGGTCACGTCCGGGAGGTAGAGCAGGGAGAGATCGCTGCCGGACAGAACCGCCACCGTGTTCCGGTCACGGAATCCCACCGCCACCTTGGTGCCGTCCGGGGAGAACGCCACTCCGTAGGGTTTGGAGAGACGGGCCAGCTGCTTGACCAGCAGGAGGCGGAAACTGGCGTCGTACAAACGGAGCATCCCGTCATAGGCGCTGGTGACCAAACGACCGTCCGGGGCGAAATCCACCCAGTTGGCGGGTACGTTGTAGGGTTCTCCCAGGTAGACCGGCGCTCCATCCGGGATGCCATAGACCCGCAGGCCCGCCTTCTCGCCGAAGGTCGCGGCCAGATAGGTTCCCGTGGGTGAAAAGGCCAGATGGGTGACGGCTTCGGGCAGGTTGGTGATGCGGCGTCGCAGTTTGCCCGACTTGACATCGATCAGGTAGATGCAGTAGGTGTCGTCCCATTCCGGGCAGGTCTGGCCCGATACGGCCACGGTCCGGCCATCCGGGGAGATGGCGAGGGCGAACAGGCTCCCTTCGGTGGTCAAACCGATGGGCACCCGGAAGGTCAGCAGCAGACGACCGTTTTCCATCGACCACACCCTCAAGGTTTTGTCGTCCGCGATGGAAAACAGATACCGCTCCTCCGCGTCCATGCCGACGCGACGCAACATGCTGGTGTGCATCCCGCTTTCGATCCGCAACAAGGGGCCCGCGACCGGCATTTTTTCCGTGGACGCGCCCGTCCCCGGCAGGGCGCAGGTGGTCAGCAGCAGGAGCCAATACAGCCAGTGGCTTGCGTGAATCCGTTTCGGGAGCGGGAGGAGGGGGGATTTGAAAAATTTTTTCATGGTTTTCATGCGCGGTTTGGATTATTCTGATATGCAGAGATATCGTTTGACTCCAAATGTGCCATGGACATCTCTTCCTCACCAGGAGACAGCATGAATACCAAATTTCTCGAAGCCGATTTGACCCAACTGGACCAGCATGCCTTGGAGAAAATCGCGCAGATCGCTGCGCAGGCCCGGCGTTCCCTGCTGTTGGGCATCGCCACCATCCGGCACATGGACGACCCCCCCCAACCGCTCCACGCCGACGCGGACTCCGACCAGATGGTGGAGCAACTCAGCCGTTTGACCCTCATGTGGGATGAAATCCACCATCGGGCCAGTCTGCTGCTCACCGACACCCCTCCCCAACAACCGGCGGACCAAAGGCAGGCGTTCAAGCACGCGCCTCCAGTGACCCTGCACTGAGGGGGGTGGCGAACAGCCCCTGGGCCCGCATCACCAGATAGATCTCCCGACTGATCCAGGCATCCGTGGCCGCGTAGACAAGCTGGAATTTTTTGAGTTCCGCGTTGTCCCAATTGGAGCATTGCGCCCGTTTCGAAATGCGCATGCCGAACAGATGGGCCGCCAGTCCCCGCAACCCCTGACTGGCGATGGCCACCTTGCGCGCCACCTCGCCGATGTCCAGGAACCCCTGGGGTTGGAAGGGAAACAAGGTCTGCAACGCCCGCACGTCGTAGTCCAGGCCAACCCCGACCTTGTGCCGGGAGGGGTCGCTCAACAGGCGGGTGAGGGGGGTGAAATTGGTCATCCCCTTGAATTGAAACAGATACACCGTATCCGCGCCCGCCAGTTGCAGCAAGGCGGGGAAATAGTTCTCTCCCTTGCGGAAGGCCGGCTTGGTCTCCGTGTCGAAACCCAGCACCCGTTCCTCGGCCAGACGGGCGACGGCCTCCTCGGCCTCCTTGTCGGTGCGGCTCAGGTGAATCGGACCGTTCCACCGTTTGACCGGCAGCAGGTTGACCTCTTCCCGGGTCAGTTTGCGGGTCCATTCCGCCGGAAGGCAAGGGATCGGGGTGGTCAGACGGGGCATGTTCATGGGGCGCTCGTATCGGAGTCAAGGGATTTGCCCCGTTGCAACATCTCGGTGAATTGAGCGGCGGAGGTGGGGGCGCTGAACAGGAAACCCTGCATCTCGTTGCACCGCAGACGCCGCATGATGGCCAGTTGGGCTTCCGTCTCCAACCCTTCGACGATCACCGACTGATTCAGGCTGTGGGCCATGGCGATGATGGCGCTGACGATGGCGGCATCCCCGGCGTTGTTTTCGATGCCCCGCAGGAAGGAACGGTCGATCTTGAGCGTCTGGAACGGAAAATGTCGCAGTTGGCTCAGGGAGGAGTAGCCGGTGCCAAAATCGTCGATGGAGAGACGCACTCCCAAGGCGCTGATTTTATTCAGTATAGCCACTGTTTTTTGGACATCCTCCATGATGGCGCTTTCCGTGATTTCCAGGTCCAGGCAGCGGGGGTCGATGCCCGTTTCCGCGAGACAGGACTCCACCAGTTGCACCAGATCCTGACGTTGAAACTGCAAGGCGGAGAGATTCACCCCCACACGAATGAGGGGCAACCCCATGCGGCCCCATTCCGCGAGCTGCCGACAGGCGGTACGCAACACCCACTCCCCCAGCGGGACGATCAGGCCCGTCTCCTCGGCCACGGGAATGAACTCCATGGGGGAGATCATGCCCCGTTCCGGGTGGAACCAGCGGGCCAACGCCTCCGCGCCCACCACCAGGCCGCTTTTCAGGTCCACCTGCGGCTGGTAGAAAAGCTGCAATTGCTCGCGTTCGACAGCATAACGTAAACTGTTTTCCAAGGCAAAGCGGCGACGGGCGGTTTCAGCCATTTCCGAGGAAAAAAATTGATAATTGTTTCTTCCACGACGACGGGCGTGGTCCAGTGCGGTTTCCGCACATTTCAACAAGGATTCGGCGGATATGGCATCCTGGGGAAACAGGGTGATACCGATTGCGGCGGAGAGGCGGATTTCGGTCTGCGCCAGCACCACCGGTTCATCCAGAAGTTCGTAGATCTTGCGCGCCACCACGCCGATGTTGCGCACCGCCAGGGAAACATCGTCGATATCCGCCAGCAGCAGGGCGAATTCATCCGGGCCGATCCGTCCCACGCTGTCACTGGTGCGCAGGCATTTGGACAGTCTTTGCGCCACGACGCGCAACGCCTGATCCCCCCAGGAGCGTCCCAGGGAGTCGTTGAGGAGCGAGAAATTGTCCAGATCCAGAAAGATCAGCCCCACGGCGAACTGACGACGGGCGGCCTGGGAGAGGGTCTGGCGCAGGCGGTCCTTGAACAGCGCCCGGTTGGGCAGAGAGGTCAGGGGATCCCAGGAGGTGTCGTTTTCCGATCCCACGCCAGGCTCCGCCAGGGCGTGGACCCCCGGCTGACGGCTCAATTGGGCCACGTACCGCCGCACCGGACCCCGGGTCGGCAGAATGGCCGTGACTTTCACCAGGGTCGGCAGTGGTTCGCCCTGTTTGTCCGGCACCAGCAGGGACCCCATCCAGTTGCCCTGCTGCCACAGTGAGTCCACCATCTCCCCCACCTGGGCGCTTTGATCGGCGGCGCGCAGGAAACGCAGGATGTGCCGTCCCCGCACCTCCCGGTTCTGGAGTCCCGTCAGCAGGGAAAAGGCGCTGTTGACGCGCACGATCACGCCCTTGTGGTCGATCAGGGCCACGCTCTCCCCGCTGTTTTCCAGGAGGATCTTGAGGAACTGGGCGTCGATGGAAGGGTCAATCATGTTCCCTGGTCCCAAGGTTCCAGAAAGAGGCCACTGTGGAGACGATCAGACGCAGAAGAAATCCGGGGTGCATGGAGCGGACAAAGATATCCAGATAGGTCGCGCTGCCGGTGAAGGTATCCCACAACACCCGGCTCATGGCGCGCTCCTCCCCCGCCATGCGGGCCTCCCGGTTCACCATGTACACCATGCCCCGTCGCAGGAAAAACAGTTTCTGATAAAAGACCGTGATGACGAAAATCACCTTGCCGATGAGATTGTCCTGGGCGATCCGCTTCACCACCGGCATGTAGTGTCTTTGAAAGTCGTTGGCGGAAAGTCCGAAGAAAAGGGCGGTCACCACACTCGCCTTGGCCGTGATGTAGGCCGCGCCGATGCCGTCCTTGTAGAGCCGGGAGACCGCCGCGTCCCCCACCAGGACCACCCGGTCCCCATAGGGGTGCAAGGAGGCGCCAACGTTCAGGCGGGGGCCGCAATGACACGCCTGCCCGACCTCCTGCTGACACTTCTCGCCATACCGCCACTCCATGTCCGGGGGGAAGCACCCTTTCAATTCCGGCGCGGCCATGAACCGTTCCGCCAGTTCCTTGTCGATGTCCTCCCCCAGCAGGCAGACCGTGGCGTACTCCACCTTGGGGATCACCGCCGCGAACTTGAGACGGGGAATGTCCAGCAGGAAAATGTGCATGGAGTTGCCCAGATAGCGCTGCACCGTGTCCACGCCCAGATGGATTTCCGACACGAAGCCACGAGTGACCGGGGGAGGCTGGAACTGGATGTCCAGTGCCTCGAACAGTTTCAGGCCGCTTGTGTTCACCCCCACCGCGCCGATCAGCAGGTCATAGGTGGCGTACTCCCCCTTGCGGCTGGCCACCTGGGGCCGGCCATCCCCGGCGAAGGCCAGTTCCACCACCCGGTTTTGCAGGATCCGGGCACCCTTCTTGCGCGCCTCGTCCAGCAGGAAGCCATCGAAGCTGATCCAGTTGTTCTCCTCCCCCTCCGGAGCGCGGGGACCCGATCCGCGATACACCGTGGCGATGCGCATCTCGTCGGCCGGGGTGTCGATGACGAGTTCCGGCAATCCGCTGGTGTGCAGCACATAGGATTCGATCCCCCGCTGCACCACCAGGGGGGGGAGGTTGATCCCCTCGGCGGCCAGGGTCTGCACCAGGGATTCGGAGACCACCCCGGCGCACATGTTGCATCCAGCGGGACCATGCCGGGTGAAATCCCTGGACTCGTAGAGATCCACCTGCAGCTGCATGCCGACGCGGGCGGACAACTCCAGCAGGAAGTACGCCGCCAAAGAACCAGCCGGTCCTCCGCCGATCACGGCCACCCGCGCCTGACTCTCAAGTTTCATCCATCCGACCCCGGGTTCAAGAGGAGCTCCCTGTGCCAGGCTCCGCCAGAATCACACAATTGGTATACGCCTTGGCCCGCAGCAGCGCCCTGTAGGTGGCCTGGTTCAGGGTGAGGGAGCGGTTGTGCTCGGGAAAGATCGCCACGCCGCACGCCAGTGTGCAGCGGAAACGCTCCTCCCCCGCCGTGAAACGGAGTTCGCTGAAGGCAAGGCGCACCTTTTCGCTCACCAGGACCGCCGCGGAGCCGTCGGTTTCATACAGCAACAGGCCGAACCGGCTGCGACCGAAACGCCCCGCCACGTCGGTGCGCCGCAGATGTTCCCTCAGCAGCAGCGCCAGTTGCTGCAAGACCCGCTCTCCGGCCTCCTGGCCAAACCGTTCGGTGACCGCCTCGAAGTCGTCGATGTCCAGCAGGGCGAAGGCCATGGTCTGCTTCAACCTTCTGGCCCGTTTCACCTCACCGTCCAGAAAGGTCGCCAGGTCGATGTAACTGGAAAAGCCGCTGATGGGACAACTCTCCACCGCCGTGGCGTGATCCCGCATCAGTTCGTGATCCTGCTCGTAGATGCGCTGCGCCAACTTGCGTATCAGACGGTAGGCCAGGGAGGGGTCCTGGTGCAGTCGGTTCAGGAAGGTCTTTTCATCCAATTGCAGTGCGCGCACGTCGGTCACGGCGCGGGCCGTGGCAATGCGCGCCTTGTTGGCGAACAGGGAGATCTCCCCGAAGATCTCCCCTTCGTTCAGGGTGTTCAGGTGGCGCGGTCCGAATTCGGACTCCATGACGATCTCCACCCGTCCCTGCTGGATGACGTACATGGTGCGCGCCGGGTCACCCTGAAGAAAAATGGTCTCCCCAGGTAAAAACCGCCTGCCGAGTTCCCTGCCCCCCTTCATGCCCAGAGAGGGTCGGTGGCCCTCAGAGAGACGACCAAACCGTTACAGGGCATTGTGATCCCGTTCGCCGGTGCGGATGCGTATGACACGCTCCACCGTGGTGACGAAGATTTTGCCATCCCCGATGCGTCCGGTGCGCGCGGCCCGTTCGATCGCCTCCACGGCCTGATCCACCCGATCATCCTCCAGGACCACTTCCACCTTCAATTTGGGCAGGAAGTCCACAACGTATTCCGCGCCCCGATACAGCTCGGTATGACCCTTCTGACGGCCAAATCCCCGCACTTCCGTCACGGTGATCCCCTGGATGCCCACCTCGGCCAGTCCTTCCTTGACATCGTCCAGTTTGAACGGTTTGATGATTGCTTCGATTTTCTTCATGGTATTGGTAGCCCCTATTCGATTTTAACACCCTTGATTCAAGCGGCAGGGATCGCCCCATCCTTGTAAAGCTTGAAAATCAATGCGTCCACCATGGCGTCGTACGATGCGGCGAGAATGTCCGTGGACACCCCCACCGTCCCCCAGGTGCGCACGTCGTCCTGCCACTCGATCAGGACGCGCACCTTGGCTCCGGTCCCGGAACCCCCCGCAGAACCATTGAGAATCCGCACCTTGTAATCCACCAGCTTGACCGTGTGGATGGAAGGATAATACCACTCCAGGGCGCGATGCAGAACCGCGTACAAGGCATCCACCGGACCGCTCCCGCCACCCACATGATGCACCAGTCGTCCCCCCACCATCAGCTTGACCGCCACATCGTTTTCCATCATTTCCGCGCCGCCGTCCAGCATGCGCCGGTCGTCGATGCCCCGATACCCCACCAGTCTGAAATACTCCGGCAGGGTTCCCAACGCGCGGCGCACCCGAAGTTCGAAGGAGGCTTCCGCCGCCTCGAACTGGTAGCCGCGATATGCCAGTTCCTTGATTTCTTTCAGGAGATCCTTTAAGCGTGGATCGTCCGCCATCACCCCGACACCACCGAAGTCGTGGAGTTTGGAGACCAGATTGCTCACCCCGGCCTGTTCGGAGACCAGGATGCGCCGCTCCGCGCCCACCTTGTGGGGGTCGATATGCTCGTAAGTGGCGGGGTCCTTGAGGACGGCGGAGACGTGCACCCCCCCCTTGTGGGCAAAGGCGGAGGCGCCCACGAACGGCTGGTTTTTTTGTGGAGAGCGGTTGCACATCTCGTCCACAAACCGGCTCACCCCGGTCAGATTGGCCAGACCTTCGGTGCCCATGCGGGTGCCGCGCCCCATCTTGAGCATCAGGTTGGGGAGGATCGAGGTCAGATCCCCGTTGCCGCACCGCTCTCCCAGGCCGTTGACGGTGCCCTGGACATGGAGCGCTCCGGCCTCCACCGCCGCCAGGGTGTTGGCCACCGCCACCCCCCCGTCGTTGTGGCAATGGATGCCCAGCAGGCTCCCTGGCAGGGCCACCTGGCGCACGATGCGTCCCACTTCCGCCGGCAACGCGCCGCCGTTGGTGTCGCACAGGATCAAGCCGTTGGCCCCGGCGTCACGGGCGGCGGCCAGAACCTTGACGGCGTAGTCGGGATCGGCCTTGAAACCGTCGAAGAAGTGTTCCGCGTCAAAGAAGACGCAGTCGGTCCGCGCCTTGAGATAGCGAATGGAATCGAATACCAGGTCGAGATTCTCTTGCAGACTGATCCCCAGGGCGCGGGTGACGTGCAGGGTCCAGGTTTTGCCGAAAATGGTGATCACCGGGGTTTCGGCCTGCAGAAGATTGTGCAGCACCTCATCCTGTTCCGCCGGCACCCGCGCCCGGCGGGTGGAGCCGAAGGCCACCAGACGGCTGTTTTCCAGCTTCAGTTCCTTGCAGCGGGTGAAAAACGCCTGATCCTTGGGATTGGCTCCCGGCCATCCCCCCTCGATGAAATCCACCCCCAGCAGATCCAGGCGGCGGGCGATGCGCAGCTTGTCCTCCAGGGAGAACTGCACCGCCTCGCTTTGAGATCCGTCCCGCAACGTGGTGTCGTAGACCACCACGTTGGGTTGCTTGACAGGGTTCGGGTCGCGGTTTTTGCCGGCTTTGGTGGTTTCAGCCTCTGACACGATCTCCGGCATCCTTATCCAGTTCGAACGCCTCGTGGAGGGAACGGACCGCCAGTTCCATGTATTTCTCGTCGATGACCACGGAAATCTTGATCTCCGAGGTGGAGATCATGCGGATATTGATGCCGTCCGCGCTCAGGGCCTTGAACATGCGCTGGGCGACCCCGGAATGGGAACGCATCCCCACCCCGACCACCGACACCTTGGCGATGTCCGGATTGCCGGAGAGGTTTTTGGCTTCAATCCGGCTCACGGGTTCCCGCAACACCTCCAGGGCCTGTCTGTAATCCCCCTTGCCCACGGTGAAGGTGACATCCGTATCCCCGCTGCTGGCGGAAATGTTTTGAATGATCATGTCCACGTTGATGTTGGCGTCGGCCAAGGTGCCGAAAATCAACGCGGCCACACCCGGTTTGTCGGGCACGCCCTGTACGGTGATCTGGGCTTCATCCCGGTTGAAAGCAATTGCGGAAACCACGACATGTTCCATGATATCATCCTCTTCGGTCAACAGCGTTCCAGACCCTTCCTCCAGGGAGGAGAGCACCCGCACCGGAACTGAATACTTTTTCGCCAGTTCCACCGAGCGGGTTTGCAGTACCTTGGCCCCCAGGGAGGCCATTTCCAGCATCTCCTCGTAGGAGATGCGTTCCAGTTTGCGCGCCTTGGGCACCACACGGGGATCGGTGGTGTAAACCCCGTCCACGTCGGTGTAGATGTCGCAGAAATCGGCCTTGAGAGCCGCCGCCAGCGCCACCGCCGAGGTGTCCGAACCGCCCCGTCCCAGGGTGGTCACCGCGCCTTGCCCGTCCACACCCTGGAAACCGGCCACCACCACGATGCGTCCCGCCTCCAGATCCTGCCGGATGCGTTCCGCCTCCACATCCTGGATGCGGGCCTTGGAGTGGACGCTGTCGGTGATGAAGCGCACCTGCCACCCCTGATAGGAACGGGCCGACACCCCCAGGGACTCGATGGCGATGGCCAGCAGACCGATGGAGACCTGCTCCCCGGTGGCCACCACCACATCGTATTCCCGTTTGCTGTAGTTGCCGCCGGAGAGTTCCTCCACCAGGGCCACGAGACGGTTGGTCTCGCCGGACATGGCGGAAACCGTCACCACCACCTGACTGCCGGCCCGATGGGCGCGCACCGCCCTGGCCGCCACGTTGCGAATCCGTTCCAGAGAGCCAACGGAGGTACCACCATATTTTTGTACGATCAGACTCACGGTCAATCCATCCTCATGCGCTGCTTTGAGTTGACGATGCATTACAACTGAAAGGCCTGTCCCGCCTCGAAGCCCGGCAGGGGCTGGGCCACGGTGCCGAACAGGGGTTCCTGACGGAAGG
>JADGCR010000075.1 GCA_015228895.1 Magnetococcales bacterium | reverse complement strand
ACGAGGCCACGGCGGTTCTGGTCGGGTGAGGTCACCCCCTCAGGTACGCTTCCCCTGGAAGAGCCGCAAATTCCAAAGGCATGATATAATAAGCTCGTGGACATGGTTGGTCTCCTTTTGGTTGAGGGTGGTACCCCCATTAGGAGACACATGTCCACGCCTTGTCACCCCCTCAGGTACGCTTCCCCCGGAAGAGCCTAAAAGCTTTCTCTTGCGAACCGAAGCCAGAGGCGTGGCTGGCAAGGTCTTCCAAGCCGTTGGCGTAGCCTTGCCGCCAGCCGTGCGCTTCCTCACGCCAGCATCCCACTGATCAACACAGTTTTTAGTGTGTCATAGTGCCAAGACTTTCTTTGGCGTTACTATCTATTTGTTCTGTAATACTATTTTTTATTCGACTGTTAAAGATGGGTTCAAGTTGAGGATTATGGCGCTACACGAGGCCACGGCGGTTCTGGTCGGGTGAGGTCACCCCCTCAGGTACGCTTCCCCCGGAAGAGCCGCAAATTCCAAAGGCATGATATAATAAGCTCGTGGACATGGTTGGTCTCCTTTTGGTTGAGGGTGGTACCCCCATTAGGAGACACATGTCCACGCCTTGTCACCCCCTCAGGTACGCTTCCCCCGGAAGAGCCACAATTCCTCCGTGATCGCCGACACCTTCCGCGTCGAAACGCCTTGCACAGATGAGCCGTGTCGCCAGCAAAAAAGCTGGTGCGTCCGTGGTTCAGCCCGTCGGGCCGCGAGTCCACCTCGACGGACAAGAACCCTGTTCCCGATGGCAGATAGCCCCGGACCAGGACTTTGTTGACCCTGGTACGCAGGATGTGCGACTCGCGGCAGGAGAGGTTGTCCGATGTATCGGTCAGCGTGTGATCTACCGCCGCTGTCGCCCAGTTTGGCACCGCCACTGGAAATCGATGCCGAACTCGTAAAGCTCCATCTGGCAACGATTCAACCATACCACCGACTGCATTTGTAAGCGTTTTCACAATATCCATGGGAGACGCCTGATGAACAGCCAGACGCCCGCCAGAGATCAGCCAATTTGGCATGGAAGCGTCCCACTGGATGGCCTCACCAATGGCCTCCTCTGCTGCATCTTTGGCCCAGACTGGCGAGTCCCAAACCTTGTCCAACGGGGTGGCGTATGGCATAGTGAATCGAACTGCGGGACTGATGACGGACACGGTGAGCCTTGGTATACCAACGCCGTCGCGTTCAAGCGTCTTGTTGTCCACGATGAGTTTAAAAAACTCGCCGCCCAGTTCCAGATCGATAGAGTCGTCGATCTGGATCCGCCCGAAGGACGCCGGGTTGGTCAATTCCAGAGTACCTGCCCAGGCAAAATCCTGCTCGGCTTGCGACAGCACTGCGGAAGAAATCATACCGGTTCTCCACGATGGAAAGCCCGAACGGTGGTGCCAGACAGCCTGATCGTCCGATTCTCGGAGAGATTCCATATCTGGGTCAGGGATGCGGCAACGGGATTACGCTCCAGGAGATTCCAGTGAAATGAACACTCCGTTGACACCGACGTGGTGGAGGTCCAGGGCTGCGCGCATTGGGCCTGAACCCTCTCCATCAGGCTCCATGTCTGTGTCAGGGCGGCATCCAGGGTGAAATGGATGGGCTGTCCGTGTTCAGCCTGGATGGGGGCATTGCCATAGGGGGCGGTCAGTTCCGCACGGATGCGTTTCTCGGCATAAGATTGAACCAGGCCGATGCAGAAAGAGAGTGGCGCAGGGCGTGTAATGCCCTGCTGGGCAAGAACCTGCCTGGAGACCGCGCTCCAGTTGCAGAAATCGTAGGACTGCGTCAGTTCAACAGCAAAAGATGGTGCCGGTTCGCTCGTCACCCCTTGCTGCGCGAGTACCTGTCGAACGATCCGGGCCATGGTCATCCGTATGGCGCGGTCGGCAGTGCGTTGGAAAAATCAGCCGTCCAGCGCGCAATCCCCTTGGAAATTCGCAACTCGTCGATGTAGCCGTTCTGGAGGTAATTGGTCAGGGGTGTCACGCCATCCAGATTGGTCTCGCCGCCGATGGTTATTTTCCTGGTGATGTCAAAGTAGATGGCATTGCTGGTCGTGGTGGTGATGCTGGGCACCCCGTCCACGTATGCGACGATGGCGGTGCCGTTGCGGACCAGGGCGACGTGGTGCCAAATGTTGGCGGTGAAGACGGCACTCGATGACAACCCATTAAACCCCCAACTGCTTCCGTCGAAACTCAGCAGCAGATTGATTTTTCCGCTGGAGGAACGGATCATGATGGAATAGTGGGCAAATTGCAGAAAATCCTGGTAATTCGCCCCGGTTGAACCCAGTTTCACCCAGAAATCGATTGTGAAGTGGCCGGTGCCGAACTGGAAGTCGGTGGAGCCGTTCAGTTGCACGCAGGCGTCCCCATCAAAGAACATCGACCCGCTGCCGAATTTGGGTGCGGTGGGGCTGGAGGCGGCCCCGTTGATCTGGGTGAGCGCCCGGGCGAATGGCGAGGCGTCAACGATGTTTCCGTCGCCATGGATCAAAAGGACGGTCCAGGGATCAGCAGCCACGATGCCACCAGCCGTTGCCCGGACAAGGTTGTGAAAAATCATGCCGCCACCGCCATATTCTTTCCGGCATTAAATCCGTACCATTTCGCCCCGGCGTCAATGGTCAGGAAGGAGAGAATGTGAACCGAGGATACCGTCGAGAGATCCGGGAGCGAGCCACCCGGCCAGCGCACCGATCCGGGCCAAGTCACGGTTCTTGCAGTGGCGGCCTGGGTCAGGATCAGGGTGAAGGATCCGGCCTTACCGCTGGCCGGGGGATTGGTGAAAGTCACGGTGGTCAGATTGTCCGTGCCCAGGGTGACTTCGAACACGCTCCCGGTTTCCAGATCCAGGGTCAGGGAAGAACCGGAGCTGTACGGGGTGGTCCTGGTTTCGGACCAATCCTTCAACTCGGCACGCTGTACCACGTTGTCGGCCATGTCGATGGGGGCGGAGCGGGTTTCGGCGGTATCGATGAAAGAAACGTTTGCAATCGCCTTGCCGCTCTCCTTGAGTTGATCGCCCGAGGCGTTGCCGAACACCACCAGGTTGTCCACCGTGGAAGAGGCGGCTTTCAGCACATTGCCGGTGCCTGTGCCGTCCGCCCCTTTCAGGGAGATGCCTGTTTCGCTCCAGGTGGTGGCGTTTCTGGTGTAGACCGCGCCGTTCTCCCCGCGCAGGTAGAGATCGCCCTGGACGCCCATGCTGTCGGCGGGTAGGCCAAGGCCGGTGTGCCACATCGCCCCGGGTGTTCCAGGCAGTCCGGGATTGCCGGTGGTGCCTTGGATGTTGAAAAGCGCAGCACCCCAGCCGCCAGAGGTTTTCGTGTACCAATCGTAATTGGTAAAATCGATGTAGTGGTCCCCCTCAGCACCCAGGAGGTCAGCAGGCACCCCGGCCCCGGACAGCACGGATGCGCCATTCTCCCCAGTCGGCCCCTGGGCACCACGGAAATTCATCACCGGGGATCCCCATCCGTCCACACTTTTGAAATACAGATCATGAATGTCAGTGCGAATGAAGAGATCCCCCGTCGCGCCCATCCCGTTGTCGGGAACTCCGTCGCCATAGCGAATCGTGGCACCCGGATCCCCCTGGGGGCCAGTGGCTCCTGGCAACCCTCGCGGGCCAACTGGGCCGACTGCTCCTTCGGAACCGACATATTCGCTGGCCCCGGCGACGATCAGGGCCACCTTGTCGCCAGAGAGGGTCGTGGTGTTGGGCGGGATGATGCGCTTTTCCCACACCGGGATGGCAGCTGGATGGGTGGCAAACGACAGGGTGTCACCGACCGCCCAGGTTCCGCTCCACAAGGAGACCGAAATGGAAAAATAGGGACGAAAGAAATCTGGATTGGTGGGGGCGAAGGTGGCATCGACTGAACCATCGCCGATCTCCACGACAGTATCCCCCACGCAGGTGAAAGTGCTGGAGCCGGTGAAAACAAGGGTCCAGTTCTGTTCGATGCCCGCGATGTGGTCCGCCATGCGACTGCTGACAAGGATCGATGGCGGGCTGTCAACCCCGTCCCACCCACCAAACCGCCCGGCTGCGGAGGAGAGCGCCCAGGCGTCCGTCCTGGCCCAGACATGCCCGGCCTCCAGCACCGAGGCAACCCTGGTGTCGGAAACGGAAAATCCGTTCTGCAATGGCGCATCCAAGGTCAAAGTCGCCTGATTGTTGTTCCATGCGACCGCAGAGAGATGTGCGAACTCCTCGATGCCCACCAGATCATTCACCGAGGTTTTGTTGGAGAGCCGGATCAACTGTCCTGGGTGGAAAATGTCATCCAACGCACTCTCCACCGCCACCCGGACGACCGATCCCCCTGGGGCGATATTTTCATTCAACACCCCGCTGCCATACTGGGCCTCACTGCCGGATAGATCGCCCTGCACATCGGTTGGCGTCCCGGCGCAAAAGACCACCCGATCCCCGGCGGGGGTTGGTGCCTGCAGAAATATGCGGGCATCGATTAGCTTCAGATTGTAGGGACTGGCCACCTTGACAAAGAGCTTACGCCATCTTGTGGAGCCGGACAACCGCTCACTCGGCGGCACGTCGGGCCAGACGTTGTTCGCCACGCCACTGGCCACTTCTGTCGCTGACATGCGACCACCGTTGTCGTCCGCGTCGCTGACGGTCTGCGGCAGCATGAATTGGATTTGATCCGGCTCTATGGGCATCTTTACACCTCACCATTTTCCGTTGTATTTGGGTGGCTCAAGCCACGGGGAGAACCATCTGTCTGGGGCCACCTCGGCAGAATAGAGTGGCCCGTTCTTCTGCAACCCTGCGTCGTTGAACTCGAACCAGGGGCACAGCGAGGTATATTTATAGATGTTGTTTTTCAACTTGGTGATCGCCATGATCTCCTGCCTGGGGCCGGTGAATTTGGCTGGATCAAAGGAGATCACGAAACGCCGGGCCACCCGGTCGAAGGGGTAGATATAGAGCACAAACCGTTGGCTCCAGCGGTTGAATTCGGGAATGTTCTCGATATGGAGGGTGATGGTGTCGCCAACTGCCATGCCGATGTCTCTGGTCTGGTATTCGGCCAGCGCGCAATGGCTCCAACCCCCCGCAGCCCATGCGGCGACATCCCCCGGTTCGGAGACCCAGGGGTGCATGTCGTCTGGCATCCGGTACCAGGCGGGGTTGGACTGGAAATAGGCGATGAGACCGGATGCATCGAAGATCTCGACCCAGGATCCGTTGATCTGCCAGGGGATCGCGCGGCTCAGAAGCTCCGGCGGGATCTGCGCCTTCATCTCCTGCGGCCCGTTGTAGGAGCAGGTGACAGGCCGGTCCAACAGAACCGCCCCGTCCATGGGAGGGGGATAACCCGGCCAGCCAAACACCGTTGATCCATTCCACCCGCCATAGCGGTAGGTCAGGAGAAGCTCATAATAAGGTTTTGACGTCAACGAGGGGGGCGTGTTGCTGCTGCAGAAAGTTTTGATGGCCGTGTTCGCGGCGCTGAAACTGCGCACCTCGTAGCCCACCGGCTCCCTGGGCGACTGGACGCAGTACATGAAGGACGGCATTTCACATTGTACCGCTGGGCTGGCGCACTTTAAAAAATAGTGCTGTTCCCTGGGCAGCACCGATTGGTGCATGTAGAGAGGATCCCTGAAATGCAACGAGGTGGGGGTGGGCAGACCGGGTGTCGATGGGCGACCGTAGACCACCTCGTCGATGTTCCAGCCAGCATCCCGGTTGGTGCAGAAATACATCGTCACATAGGGCATCTGCGCTGGGGGAGGTGTTGCGAGCCGGATCTGGACCACCTTCTTGAACAATCCGGGTTTAAGTGGTGACAGCATGGTTCTGCATCCTCAGTCTGAATTTTTTCCCCAGTTCATCTTCGCCTTCGATATATTTGATCTCTTCCACCTTCACGAACACTTCCGGGTTGCTCTCATCCACCAGCAGGTTGGTCGTCTCGGTCTCCCGTTTGGTCTCCACGTAGAGGGTATCCACGTCACCGGCCTTGAGATAGACTCCCGGAAAGCCTCTGGGCCAGAAGGAGCGCTCGAACTGCGCGCTGACGGCTGCCCGGTCGGAGATGGCCACCAGTCGCACCGGGGGTACAGAAGCCTTGGAGATGTCTCCGCACAGCCAGCATTTTTGCATTTCCGCAAACAGGGCGCTGGACGCGACTTTCTCGCCTGCGTCGTAGGTGATCTTGAACAGGGAGTACCCCGGCTTGTACCGTACCACGAGGGCACCGAAGGCTTCCTGACTGGCAAAAAAACCGCCCTGGTTGCGGTCGTATTTGGGGGCGGGAATCGGTTTGCCCTGGCGGTCCCGGAAGGTGGTCTGCTGGATGATCGTCACCGACGGGGTGTCATAGGGGTGCTGGAGTCGTTTCCAGACCTCGTTGTTCCAGGTCAGGGCTTCCGTGATTTCGTCATGGCGGCGGCCCATGCTTTGTACCGCCCTGGTATCGTTGTCCACGAAAATCCGCACCGCCCTGGCCATGGAGTTCGGGCAGTACAGCTTGACGCGCTTTTCTCCTGGACTTTTCACCTTGAGGATCTCCAGTCCATGCGCCCCTTTCCATTCGATCTCGCCCCACATCTGCATGAGGAGCCATGCCTTGCTTTCGTAATCGACGATGACCGGACGATTCCCCTCCTGATCGGTGCCATCGACCACCAGGGCAAAGGATGTCCCCTCCGCGAACGATTGAAACGGAATCTGGATGTCTGCCGTGACCGTACCCATGGAATCACTCGCTTTCACCACAAAGGCCGATGGTTACCCGGTTGCCGGAGAGGGAGTCGGTGCCGGGAGGCACGACGCGCTTTTCCCAGATCGGGAGGGCGGCGGGATGGGTGGTAAAGGTCAGGGCGTTGCCAGCGGCCCAGATCCCACCGAACAGGGATGCCGGAATGGTAAAATATGGCCTGGAGTACGCTGGATTGTTCGGGGCGAAATCCTCCAGTATGGATCCACCGCCTACTTGGCCGACCGTATCGCCAACACAACTGAAGGCGCTGGCACTGGTGAAAATGAGGGTCCAGGTCTGTTCGATTCCGGCGATACTGTCCACCATCTGGAGGTCAGCCAGGGTGGCAGGTGGAGTACCAGCGCCATTCCATCCGCCCAGCCTTCCGGCAGAAGTGGCCAAACCCCAGGAGTCGGTTCTGGCGATGATGTCGCCTGCCTCCAGCACCGAGGCCACCAGGGTGTCGGAGGGCGGATAGGCGTTGGCCAGGGTTGCTCCTGCCGCCAGTGTCAGGGTGGCAAGGCTGCCATTCCAGGTGACACTGCCTGGTGTGCTGGCGATGCGGATAAAATCTTCGCTGTGGGTGAGATCATGAACCGAGGTCTTATTGGAGAGGCGGATCATCTGGCCGGGACGAAAGATCGTGTCGTCTGGGTCTTCGACATTCACCGTGATCACCGACGCGCCAATGGCCACATCGGCGTTCAGCATGCCAGTCCCGTATTGGATCTGGGCCACACCAGACACATTGGCCATCACATCCCGCTGGGTGCCAGCAAAAAACACCACCCGGTCCCCGGCTGGGGTCGGGGTTTGAATGAAGACGCGGGCGTCCCGGAGAATGAGATTATCAGGGCTGGCAATCTTGATGAAAAGTTTTCTGAACCGGATGGAGCCTGCTGCCCGTTCGCTGGCCGGGACATCGGGCCAGAGGTTGTTTTTGACGCTATTGGCCGCCTCCACATCGGACATGCGCCCGCCGTTGGAGGCGGTGTCGTTGACGGAGTGGGATTTCATGAATTTGATTTGGTTCGATTCGATGGGCATGGTACACCTGATTCTTTTTTTGATTGAACGGTTGATCCTGAGCCAATTTGACGGCATGATTCACTGCAGTTTGCGGGATTCCCTTCGGGTCGAGTCGCGCAGACCTGGACCCGGACACGCGCTCGGGGAGTCCCGGAGAGGCCAGCCTGCGAGTTGGATCAAGTGGATGACAGTTGAATGGCGGCGATCCCGTTTGAGCCTGTCAATTGAGGATAGTGCGTCGGATTCCTTGGCAACAAAGTCGAGTCCGACGCGCACCTCTTTTATAGATGAAGATCGGTGCATTGACTGTCAGACCTCCATCAGTCTGATCGAACCGTTGAAGAACCGGGCGTGCGGGAAGATCGGCGTGAAGGAGAGGGTCGGTGGATCCTGATGGCGGAACATCACCTGGAACACCTCGCCATCCAGAACCAGATCGAAAACGCTCCCCGGTTGCACGGCCATGGCATGGATGGCCTCCACCTGGGCAAGGGTGAACCATGTCACATCACCCTCGGCTTCCAGATCGATGGGGCGGCCACCGGTCAGGCCGGAATGCCACACCACATTGCCGCCACCCAGGGTTCTGGCGGTTTCCTGGGCTACGGGTGCCCAGTCGTAGCGGTTTTTCCATTGGAGGGAATCGGGCAGAATCAGGCCGCCAAGCTGTTTCATGTTGATTTCCTGGTGCGAACGTTCCTACAATGAATGACATGAAAATCACCTACGACCCCGTCAAACGAGATAAAACGCTTGCTGAACGTGGACTGGACTTTGTCGATGCCATTGAGGTGTTTCTCGGTCCAGAATTTACTTTTCCAGACATTCGGAAAGAGTATGGTGAGCAACGTTTCACTACTGTTGGATACTTTGAAAATAGGATGACAGTTGTAGTTTGGACGCCACGCGACGAAGGACGTCGCATAATTTCCATGAGGTACGCCAATGATCGCGAAATCGTCCGCTATAAAAACCAGTTGGGTTGATCCCGATGATGCTCCAGAGTTGACAGGGGAAGAAATGGATCGTCCAGATGCCGTATGGGCAATTGGTGGTCAGCAAGTCACTCCTGAGGAAGGAAAGACGGCCTTCCGCAAACTCTTGAATATGGATCATGCGACCAATAGCAGAAAGCAGGGATCCAACACCGAACGTTTTGGTGCAGAAAGTGCCATCGCTTTCCCAGCGTGAAAGCTGTTTCATCGCACCATCCTCCGCTCCAGTTCCCGCAATGTGTTAACAAACTCGCGGGCACCGAAAGGCTGTGCCAGGATGGAGGCCGACGGGTGTCCGTTTGAAGTCAGGTCGATGCGGATCACCTCCGTGACTTGGGGCGTGACACTCCCACCGCCCGCAAAGGCTACGGATGGCAGTGTCGGGATCACCAGATTGCGCACCAGTCCGCCATGGGCGAACCGGGGCAGTCTCATCTGGTTCATGGCGTGGAGCCGATCCAAGCCGTAAAGCCGCACAGCCTCCTTGCGCAACACGAACTCACCCCGTTGCAGCAGGGCCGGGATATCGTCCACCGTTCCCCATCCAGGCAGAAAACCGCCACGGGCAAAGCCGGGAACATCCCCCTGGTCGGGCGTGCCGCTTCTCTTTTCGACATAGTTGATGGTGACCGTCTTTTCTGACGGAATGCCCGCGATCCGGGCAATCAGGGTGTCAATCGAGAACAGCGCGGCATCGACATCGGCCAAAAACGTGACCTTGGGCGCCTCCGGGACGGTCGCCTTGAACTCCCTGAACTTGGCCATGAGACCGTCGATA
>JADGCR010000074.1 GCA_015228895.1 Magnetococcales bacterium | reverse complement strand
ATCGAACTGGTGCTCACCCGTCACGAACAGGCGGCGGCGTTCATGGCCGCCACGTTCGGCAGATTGACCGGTCGGGCCGGGGTGGTGCTCTCCACGCTGGGGCCGGGCGCGACCAATCTGATCACCGGTGTGGCCTATGCCCAGCTTGGCGGGATGCCCCTGGTGGCCATCACCGGTCAGAAACCCATCAAGAAGAGCAAGCAGGGTCGTTTCCAGATTCTGGATGTGGTGGGGACCATGCGCCCCATCACCAAACTGGCGGAGCAGATTCCCTCCGCCGAGAAGATTCCTTCCCTGGTGCGGGAGGCGTTCAAGCGCGCGGAGGACGAGCGTCCGGGCGCGACCCATCTGGAGTTGCCCGAAGACATCGCCAGGGAGGAGACCGAAGCCCGGCCATTGCGCAAGATCGCCGTGCAGCGCGCGGCCCCGGATCCGCTGGCCATTCGCGCGGCGGTGGATCGCATCGCGCGGGCCAAGTCGCCGTTGTTGTTGATCGCGGCGGGCGCCAATCGCAAGCAGGTCTCCAGGAGTCTGACCGCGTTCGTCGAGAAAACCGGCATACCTTTTGTTTCTACCCAGATGGGCAAGGGGGTGGTGGACGAGAGACGGGCTGAATATCTGGGCACCGCCGCCTTGACCGAAGGGGATTATCTGCATTGCGCCATCGAGCGGGCGGATTTGATCATCTGCGTGGGACACGATGTCACGGAAAAGCCGCCGGCCATCATGGGACATGGGGGGAGCGCGGCGGTGATTCATTTCAATTTCACCCCGGCACAGGTGGACGATGTTTATTTTCCCGAACTGGAGGTGGTGGGTGACATCGCGCGCGGGATCGATGTCCTGACCCACATGCTCGCGCCTTCCGCCAATTGGGATTTCAGTTACGCGCGGCGGGTGGGGGAGGACCATGCGCGGCATGTCCTCAACCGCAGTGACGACGGCAGTTTTCCGGTTCTGCCGCAACGTCTGGTCAGCGATCTGCGCGCTTTCATGCCGGACGATGGCATTCTGGCCCTGGACAACGGCATGTACAAGTTGTGGATCGCCCGCAACTATCCGGCCCATCAGCAGAACACCGTCCTGTTGGACAACGCTCTGGCCAGCATGGGCACCGGTTTGCCATCGGCCATGGCCGCCAAAATGGTCTACCCGGAGCGCAAGGTGGTGGCGGTGTGCGGGGATGGCGGGTTCATGATGAACTCCCAGGAGATGGAGACCGCCGTGCGGTTGAAAATGGATCTGGTGGTTCTGGTGTTGAGGGATGACGCCTATGGCATGATTCGCTGGAAACAGCAGAGCATGGGGTTGCAGGATTTTGGTCTGCATTTCGGCAATCCGGATTTTGTTCTTTATGCGCAAAGCTACGGTGCCCGTGGTCACCGTTTGAGTCGCGCCCAGGAGTTGATCCCTCTTTTGACCGCCTGTTTTGCCGCTGGCGGGGTTCATCTGATCGATATTCCGGTGGATTATTCGGAAAATGTCCGGGTGTTGACCGAGGAGTTGATGGCCAAGACCTGTCTGGTGCCTTTCACCGGTTGAGGCATGGAGGGCGGCAACCGGGGGCGGAGGTTCCCGGTTGCCCGGCATGGGGGGCAATGGCGCGCGTCCCTCTCCGGTTGATGATCAGGAAGGGTCTGGATGCGGTGGCCGGGTGGGGGCGTCATGGGTTGAGAGGTTGGGGCTGCGAGTGTATTCGTGGGTCAGTTCCTGGAACAGGGTCCGCGCCTTGTCCCAGTGCGCGCCCCGTACCGCGGTCTTGAAACGGATCGTCTTGATTTTCACCAGGTCGGCACCCACGCCAACCGCCAATGACTGAAGGCGTTCAGCCTCGGATTGGGCCAGCGTGGCATTCTGTGACGCCAACGCGTTCTGCATGGCGTGCAGATGTGCGGTCCCCTCCGAGAAAAATCGTGCGCGCAGGCGCTTCAGGGAGTCTTGCTCCCCATCCATGTCCATGGGCGCGGGTGGTGGCGGGGCGTTGTCCCGCCACGATGCGACGCGGACGGGGAGAGTCGGTTCCGTTGCGCGTTCAAGAGGGAGATCACCATCCACGGCCAGTCGGGCGGTCAAATGAAACGCGCTCCCGCGACCCTCCTCGCTCTCCAGGGAGACCGTGCCCCCCATCAGCGCGGCGTAGCGTCTGCAAATCGTCAGTCCCAGACCCATCCCCTGGTGGCTCCGGGTGAAGGCCGGTTCGATCTGGGTGAAACGGGCAAAAATCCTCTCCCTCTGCCAGGCGGGAATGCCGGGACCGGT
This sequence comes from Magnetococcales bacterium, assembly GCA_015228895.1. The sequence continues at coordinate 7,322 of JADGCR010000074.1, read as the reverse complement.
ATCGCGCACCGTAAAACGCACCAGCACCCCTTGCCCGGATGCGTCGTCCAGACCGACTTCCAGGGAAATATCGCCGGATTCGGTGAATTTGATCGCGTTTCTCAGCAGATGCAGCACGGCTCGACCCAACCGCTTGAGGTCTCCGCGCACGATTTCCGGCAGACGTGGGTCCATTTTCCGGGTCAGCCGCAGCCCTTTGTCACTGGCATCCCGGGTCACGCTCGCCAGGATTTCCTGAATCCATACGGAGAGCTTGAACGGTATGTCCGGCAAGACCACCGGTTCCGCATCCCTCTCCAGTTGGACGAGATCCAGAATCTCGTTGATCATCTCCAGCAGGGCGTTTCCGGCGGACAGGATCCACGCCGCGTATTTCTGGCAGGTTTGCTCGCTGTTGCCAGGCGTGGCCAGAATCGAGGTGAAACCAAGGATGGTGTTCAACGGGGTGCGCAGTTCATGACCGATCAAGGAGAGAAATTCGCTCTTGGCCCGATTGCCGGCCTCGGCGAGCTTTTTGGCCACCTCCAGTTGCGCGGTGCGTTCCCGCACCAGTTCCTCCAGATGTTCCCGATGTCGCTTCAGTTCCAGATGGTGCGTGATCCGCAGCCGGACCATGTGGGGAATGATGGGTTTGACAAAGTAATCATCGGCCCCCAACTCGAATCCCGCCACTTTGTGATCGATGTTTCCCCTGGCGGTGACAAAAATGATCGGAATGGCCCTGGTGCGCGGGTCCGCCTTGAGGTGACGGCATGCGTCATGACCATCCATGTCCGGCATCATGACATCCAGAAGAATCAAGTCCGGCGGCGCGCCGGACCGGGCGAGTTCCAAACCCCGCACGCCATTGGTGGCAATGGTCAGGGTGTACTCGGATTCCAGAATGTTGCGCAGAACGTCGATATCAAACAGATTGTCGTCGATGACCAGAATCTTGAACGGTTTCTTCCCCATGGGGGTCTCTTCTTTGGCTGGAACGGCAAACAGCGGAAATGGCCCGACGGGTCGGACTGGAAATCCGGGTCCATCTCACGGGCCGCTCTTTCCATGCGCCGCTTTCGGCGTGAGCAGTTTCTGGAGGCGTTGCGTGACTTCCGGGGAGGGCTTCTCCCCGCCCTCTTCCAGCGCCCACCAGTGGGACAGGGTGATGCCCAGTATGGCCGCGGCTTCGGCCTGCAAGATCCGTTCGCGGATCCTCCAGGCCCGCAATTGCTCCACCAGGGATAAATGTTGGCGGGAACCGGGTGACACCATCAAGGAAGGTTCGATGATGGACGCCGGTTGCATGGCTCTTTGGGTCGATGAGGTGTTCATGGGCGTCAATGTCGTCGTGGTTGAGATGGATGGGTGTGGCTTGATGGTGATTTTTGCAATAAACATGCCGTTTTATTTTGGAATGCTTGTCTGGCGTGGTCAAAAAAAAAGCTTGACCGGATACATCGATGTATCTACACTCTTCGATATGAAAAACAACTATCGCAGCTCCATTCCCGAAAATTGGCGTGCCATGTCGAAGGTGTTCATCGCCCTGGGGGATGAACATCGCCAACGCATCCTGCTGTTGTTCGAACCCGGAGAGCGGCTCAATGTGGGCCAGATCGCCCAGGTCTCCACGCTCTCGCGCTCGACGGTTTCCCATCATCTCAAAATCTTGCGTGATGGGGGGGTTCTGCGTTCCGAAAAGATCGGCAAGGAGGTCTGGTTCTGGATCGATCGCAACTGGCTGCTGATCGTCTTGGGCAACGTGACCAGCTATATCCGGGAATCCACCTGATTTTTTTTGCTTTACATATCGAAATTGATCGACATATGATGATTGAAAATCACCAACAGCCGAGGAAAAATCCAATGCGTCCATTGATCCGAATTTTGTTGCGCGCCCTGGCCTTGTTGCTCTTCCGGGTCCGGGTGGAGGGGAGTGTCCGTTCCTCGGACACCTCACGACTGCTGATCATCGCCAACCACGAATCCCTCCTCGATGGTCTGCTTCTCGGTCTGTTCCTGCCGGTGGACCCGGTGTTCATCGTGCACACCAGCGTGGTGAACTCCTGGTATTTCCGTCTCATCCTCTCCCTGGCCGATCACCTGGCGGTGGATACCACCTCCCCCATGGCCATGAAGAAGGTCATTCGGCTGCTGGAGGCGGGGCGGCCGGTGATGATCTTCCCGGAGGGGCGCATCACCATCACCGGCAGCCTGATGAAGGTCTACGATGGTCCGGCCTTCGTCGCGGCCAAGACCAGGGCCACGGTGTTGCCGGTGCGGCTGGATGGCACGGCGCGGAGCTGCTTCGCGCGGATTTCCGGCAAGGCGCCCCGCCGTCTGCTGCCCAGAATCACCATCACCATCCTGCCTCCAACCCGGATTCCGATGCCGGAGGCCCCCACGGCCAAACAGCGTCGCCGCAAGGCCGGCGAGGCGTTGCGCCGCTTGATGCAGGAGATGCTCTTCTCCTCCCGTCCTCAACAAACCCTCTTTTCCGCGCTGTGCGACGCGGTGGAAATCCATGGACGCGGGCATGCTCTGCTCGAAGACATCAAGCAGATCGAGTACCGTTATCAGGATCTGCTTAAGATGACCCTGATGCTCGCCCGCCTGACGGAACGGGCCACCCCGGAGATCGCGCCCGGCGGTCGCGTCGGCCTGCTGCTGCCCAACCTCGCCCCCACACTGGCGCTGGTGTTCGGGCTGTCGGCCCGTCACCGGGTGCCGGCCATGCTCAACTACACCGCGGGCAGCGACGGCCTGCAGGCGGCCTGCACCGCGGCCTGCGTCCGTACCATCCTCACCTCCCGGACGTTTGTCGAGCAGGCCAGACTGACCGAAAAACTCGCCGCCCTGCGGGAGATCCGGTTGTTGTATCTCGAAGATCTCCGGGAATCCATCACCCTGGGGGACAAGCTGTGGCTCATGGGTTACGCCCTGTGGTTCCCCCGCGCCTTCGAAATTCCGGTGTCGCCGGAAGAGGCGGCGGTGGTGCTGTTCACCTCCGGCTCGGAAGGGCAGCCCAAGGGGGTGGTGCTGCCCCATCGGGCGCTGCTGGCCAACATCGCCCAGATTCGCGCCATCATCGATTTCTCCTCCGACGACAAAATCCTCAACGCCCTGCCGATTTTTCACTCCTTCGGCCTTACGGCGGGTTCGCTGTTTCCGGTGCTCAACGGCACCAGTCTGTTTCTCTACCCTTCGCCGCTCCATTACCGCATCATTCCCGAGCTGGCCTACGACCGGGCCTGCACCATCCTGTTCGGCACCAACACCTTTCTGGCCAATTACGGCAAGTTCGCCCATCCCTACGACTTCTTCCGTTTGCGCTATGTGATCGCCGGGGCCGAAAAGCTCTCCGAGCCGGTCCGGGCGCTGTGGTTCGAGAAATTCGGGTTGCGCATTTTCGAGGGCTACGGCGCCACGGAAACCGCTCCCGTGCTGGCGGTCAACACTCCCATGGCCTTTCGTTCCGGCACGGTCGGGCAGCTCCTGCCGGGGATCGAATACCGTCTGGAGCCGGTGCCCGGCATCGAGCAGGGGGGGGTGTTGCATGTGCGGGGTCCCAATGTCATGGCCGGTTATTTCAAGGTGGACAAGCCGGGGGTGTTGCAGCCACCCGCTTCCAGCGTCGGGGCGGGGTGGTACGAAACCGGGGATATCGTCGTCGTGGACGAGGATGGTTTTCTCCGCATCGTGGGACGGGTCAAGCGGTTCGCCAAGGTGGCCGGGGAGATGGTCAGTCTGGAAGCGGTGGAAAAACTGGCCGCAGCGGCCTCTCCGGAAGGATTGCACGCCGCCTCCAGCCAGCCCGACGCCGCCAAGGGGGAGGCGCTGGTGCTGTTTTCCACCGATCCCCGACTGGGGCGCGAGGCCCTGCAACTCAAGGCCCGCGAGTTGGGCTATCCGGAACTGGCGGTGCCGCGCCGGATCGTGCGCCTCGACGTCCTGCCGCTTCTGGGCACCGGGAAAGTGGATTATGTGACCCTCAAGCGTCTGGCCGAGGCGTCCTGATGAACCCGCGCCGTCGCATGGTGCTGGCCCGTCTGGGTGTCGGGGCGCTGACGGGGTTGGGGGGGGTCGTGGGGGGGTGCGCCCTGCCAAGGGTTTGGAACCCGTGTCATCCCCGCTTGCCGGACGCCCTGGCCGCCCACCCCCTGGTGAGCGCCGCCTGGGAGGGGATCGATCCGGGCCGGGTCCGGGATTGCCATGTCCACATCGCCGGTATCGGGGATTCCGGCAGCGGCATCACCCTGGCGGCGGAAATGGAGAGCCTGTGGCATCCGTCGCAGTATGTGCAACGGCTGTTCTATCTCAACGCCGGGTGCGCCCACGACGCTCCGGGCCGTGTGGATCAAAGCTACGTCGAGCGCATGCTCGTTTTGCTCAAGGGGATGCGACCCGGTGTCAAACTGATGCTGTTCGCCTTCGATCAGGCTTGCAGCGAGGCGGGGGAGCCGTTGCCGGAACGGAGCGCGTTCCATGTACCCAACGACTACGCCCGCTCCCTGGCGCGGGCCCATCCCCGGCAGTTCGAATGGGTGGCGTCGATCCATCCCTATCGCCGGGATGGGGTGGCCCTTTTGGAGCGGGCCCATGCCGAGGGCGCCCGCGCCGTGAAATGGCTCCCTCCGGCCATGGGCATCGATCCGGCGGCGGAGCGCTGTCAACCCTTCTATCGGGCGCTGGAACGACTCGACCTGCCCCTGATCACCCATGGGGGGGAGGAAAAGGCGGTGCATGGTGTGGGTCGGCCCGAATTCGGCAATCCCCTCCGGCTGCGTCGCGCCCTCGATGCCGGGGTGCGCATCGTCGTCGCCCACTGCGCCTCGATCGGGGAGGACCGGGACAGCGACAACGGCGACCGTCGGGTGGCCAGTTTCACGTTGTTCGCCCGCATGATGGACCATCCGGACCATCGGGGCCTGCTGTTCGGCGATCTTTCCGCCATCACCCTGCGCAATCGGGATCCGGCGGTGGTGCGGACCATGATCCAGAGGGAGGAGTGGCACGACCGTCTGCTCAACGGCAGCGACTATCCGTTGCCCGGCGTCCTGCCTCTCATCGTCCCGGACCGGTTCGTCCGCGCCGGTCTGCTGGATGCCGGGGCCGTGCCTCTGCTGCGGGAGTTGCAAGCCTACAATCCGTTGTTGTTCGATTTTGTTCTCAAACGGCATCTCGTGGTTCAGGGGCGGCGACTGCCGGCCCGCGTGTTCGAGACACGGGATTTTTTCGCAAGGAGTCGCACATGAACGAACCCACCGGCCAGACCGGCCTGCTGCGTACCCGGCGTTTCGCGCCCCTGTTCGTCACCCAGTTTTTCGGCGCTCTCAACGACAACGTGGTGAAAAACGCGTTGGTGGTGCTGCTCACCTTTCACGCGGGCAACTGGACCACCCTGATGCCGGAAGTGCTGGCGAATCTGGCGGCGGGGATTTTCATGTTGCCGTTTTTCCTTTTTTCGGCCACCGCGGGGCAGTTGGCCGACAAGTTCGACAAGGCGAAACTCGCCCGGCTGGTCAAGGTGCTGGAGGTCGTCATCGTGCTGGTGATGGGGTTGGGTTTCCTTTTGCGGAGCCTCGAAGTGCTGTTTTGCGCCCTGTTTCTGCTGGGGGTGCATTCGACGCTGTTCGGTCCGGTCAAGTACGCCATTCTGCCCCAGCATCTCCACCCACGGGAGTTGGTGGGGGGCAACGCCCTGATCGAGGCGGGCACCTTCGTGGCCATTCTGCTGGGCACCCTGTTGGGCGGTCTGCTGGCGGGCAGCGCGGGAGCCGGCGCCACCATCACCCTGGTCGGGCTGGTCATCGCCGTGGTGGGCTGTGTTGCCAGTTGGGCCATTCCGAGCGCGCCTCCCCCGGACGCCCTGATCCGCGTCAACCCCAACTTTCTCCACGAAACCTGGACAACCCTGCAACTGCCCAGAGGCAACCGGGCGGTGTTTCTGTCGATTCTGGGCATTTCCTGGTTCTGGCTCTTCGGCGCGCTTTTCCTGGCCCAATTTCCGGCCTACACCCGCAATGTGCTGGGAGGAGGGGAGGGGGCGGTCACCCTGCTGCTGGCCACCTTCACCGTGGGCATCAGCATCGGTTCCTTGTTGTGCGAACGGCTCTCCGCCGGTCGGGTGGAGTTGGGACTGGTCCCCTTCGGGTCGATGGGTCTGACGCTCTTCGGGTTGGATTTCGCCCTGGCCTCTTCCGCCTTGCCGGCGGTTGCGGCCCCTTTGCCGGTGGCCGGGCTGCTGAGCCACCTCCCGACCTGGCGGGTTCTGGCCGATCTGGTGCTGCTGGGAACCTTTGGCGGTTTTTTCATCGTGCCCCTCTACGCCCTGGTGCAGCAACGCTCCGAGACCAGCCACCGGGCGCGGATCATCGCCGCCAACAACATCTACAACGCCCTGTTCATGGTGGTCGGGGCCATCGCCGCCGCGGCCATGCTTGGCAACGGTCTGTCCATTCCGGCGCTGTTCGCCACCGCGGCCGTTTGCAATGGTGCGGTGGCGCTTTACATTTACGGCCTGCTGCCGGAGTTCCTGGTGCGATTCATCGTCTGGCTTCTGATCCATGGTGTGGTCCGACTGCGCTGCCAGGGCCTGGAGAAGATCCCGGAGCGGGGTCCGGCGCTGCTGGTCTGCGGGGGACGGGGGAGCCGGGAGCTGTTGCTGCTCATGGCCGCCTGCAGGCGTCCCGTCCGGTTTGTCCTGGGACGGGAGCAACTCGGTGGAGCGCTGGTGCGATTCGTTTTTTCTGCCAGCGGGGCCATCGTGACCGATGCGCGCGCCGATCTCTCCCCGGAGAGTGTCGCCGCCATCCAGGCGGCGCTGGAGGCGGGGGAGCTGGTGGGGGGCGGGGAGGCGGTGTGGCGGAATCCGGCGTTTGCCCGGATCCCCCGCCTGCCTGTCACCCTCACGGGTCAGCGGCACCTGTTGGCCCGTCTCGATCTGGTGGTGGGCGATGCCGTGATCCGGTAGGGGCTAGCGGGTCGGGAGGTGGAGTTTCTGCAAAAAGGTGGCCAGGGGCCATTGGGGCGGTCCCGCCACCGGCAGTTGCATGTGGGGGGTGTCCACCGTCAGGGAGAGGAACTGGCCGGGTTTGATCTTCTTGACCCCCTGCCAGGTCTGCTCTCCCACCCCCGCGAACGTTTCCATCAGCAGGGAATCGGGGCGGCTGGACGGGGTGTGGAGATTGACGAAAAAACTTTTGCCTCTGGAAGATTCCCACCATTTCTGGAATTTTTTGGTTTCTCCGAACAGGGCGTCCAGCAGGATCACGCCCTTGAGCCGTTCGTGCCGTTCCCGGTCGTTGGCGAAGCCCCGGTCCAGGGTATAGGCCACGGCC